>CAVKNU010000039.1:9798-18783 GCA_963657465.1 Lachnospiraceae bacterium | reverse complement strand
GGTTGTGATTAGCTAAAAAATTAGTACCTTTGCAGGGACAAAAACAACTTGAATACTGTATCTGCTTGTAAATCAGTAGTATAGTAGAATTCTTAGAATTTAAAAATGGAGTTGTTTGGGAAATGCAGATTCTTCGAAATGGTAAGAATCTGCATTTCTATTTTTTAGAATAGCTCAAGTTGCTGGTAAGGAGCATTAGGTTGTTTTTCTTTTTGGCAGTAGAATATTTTGATGTCAGCAAATTGTTTGTCTGTAATGCAAAGGATTCCAACATGGCCTTTGTCTGGAAGTAAAGATTGCACTCTTTTTATATGAACTTGGGCATTATCCATGCTTGCACAATGCCGTACATAGATGGAGAATTGGAACATCGTGAACCCGTCAGCCATGATGTTCTTACGAAATCTGGCTGCAATCTGCCGATCCTTTTTAGTCTCGGTAGGCAAGTCGTATAATACCAAAACCCACATAACCCGATATTCATTTAATCTGTCTATCATACAAAGCAAGGATAACTGATTCTTCTTGATTCTCCGTTAAAGCACTTAGCCAAACTAGCTGTAGTTTGAGATACTGCAATCATGAGAGGACTCCTTTTTCCGCCAATTTTAACATCTATGACTGGTATTTGTAATAGTTTGCGTTTAAGGTCGATACTTAACTCTTCAATGTTTTCTCCAGAATTAACGATGCTAATAACAAGTTGGTCAACAAATGGGCGGTATGGTTCCATGATATCATCGGCAAGGCAATAGTCATTGTACTTGTTGTGATGGAAAATCCCATATATGGGTAACAAGCCACTTGCCACAAGAGCTCTTGCTACCACAGCTCGCAATATGGCATAGCCATAATTAAGCAGGTTGTTAGGTGGGTCTTCTTCCTGTCCTCTAATAAAGTTGGGAATCGATGGAAATATATTCCTCCAATAATATACGGCTGCTTGTGCCTCGTAATTATCGGAATCACCACTTTTTACATCTGCAGCCATTTTTCTTAAGTTTTTGGCTACTTGTTTTGTTTGTCTTTCTAAAAGTGTGGCTTGATTCTCTATCTTGGCTTTCACTGTTTGTTGCCAAAGTTGCTTTTTAAGAGGTAGTGAAGCTTCGATTTGCTTTCTGAATCGCTCGTTCTGGGTGGTACAGCCTTGCAATGGCAAGAGCATACCTGTAGGCATGCGCTTGTCGTTGCAAGTAATGAGTGCTACCGTATTGTCCAACAAGGCTGCGATGAGAGCTTGGGTAATTGTTATTTGCTTATGGTCTAAGATCATAACCCCGATGTCCTCAATAGGTATTGTTTTGACAGCAGATTTCTTGATGACCTCGGAAAGCTCTTCGCTTTTTTCTACTTCAGGTAATTTGATAACCAGTTGCTTGTTGCTAAGCGACAAGTAAGCTGGATTTCCGAAATATAAAGTCTTCTTAATCATAAGCTTTGCTATTTATAAGTTTTGACAATTCGACCAAGACGATCTACTTCTATCTTCTCACAAACTTTTCTAATTGCAGTTCCATCTACAGTTTGAATCTTGTTTAAAGAGCCAAACTCATACTTATCTCTAATGGTGTTTGCTACATTGTTAGAAATAAAGTATACTTCGTTCCCTGTACAAGATACCATTTTGTAGATGTTGTTTCCATCTTCAGCATCAGGTAGATATACCAAGTCATTTGGTGATAAGGTAAAAAGTAATCTTCTGCCGTCTTCTTTTATATCTTCTGCCACTTTTAGATGATTTTTCAATCTTTCTATGGCGATGTTTAATGGAATGCTTTCAAAAGAGCGTTCACCATCTTCATTTACATATATCGCAAAGAATAGGTTGGTTCCCTTGTCTGCTTCTACATATTTCTTGTTCTTGTTGCCAACTTCTCCGATAGAGAATTTCATGCCAAGAGTTTCCGTCTTTCTTACCTTATAGATAAGTTTGTGCTCTTTGCCGCCATTTAGTTCCTTGATGTTTTGGTTCATGTTTGCAATTCCCTCTGGTGAAAAGGCAATCTCTGGATGAGATTTCCCTTTTTCATCATCATACTTCTTCAAATGTGCAAGCATAATCTTACGGATTCCGCTGTCGGATATACTTTCGATTTTCTTGGTATCGAAAGACTCATCTATGGCAACTCTTGTTGCAGCAATGCCATCTGTCGTACCAGTATAATAGTAGATATTTACTTTTGAAATATCTCTTCCGTTCAGTTTGTTATCTCTATCTTTGAAGTATTTGACGAATAACTTTTTGTCGAACTTGTGGTATTGATTGATGAGGCTTGCAATCTCTTTTCTCAAGTCTTTGTCTGCAATATTCTGCCATTGCTCTAAAGCTACGGATAACTTAACCTGCTTGCATTGTTGCATGCTGATAAGTCCTGATACGGTAGCCTTGTGCATAGATTTGCGTATAGCCCAACTATCTCCCTTGGTTTGTTTGTCGATAACTTTCTTGCCATTAACATAATGGGTATAGTAGTTGCTCATCTTGGTAATGATACGCAGGTTCTGCTTGAAACTTACAATGATGCTACTAAGTTCTGTCGCAACGTCTTGTGTAAAGGTTTCCCATGGCTTGTTGAACTGCCAGATGTAGTTACCCTTGCCGTCGGTCTTGACTTTGGTACATAATTTTTGCTTGAGGTCAAATCTCTCCTTTTCCTTGGAAGATAAGGCTGCAACGTTGTTCAGATAGTTGACGATATCTCTATTGGTGCAAGCAATGATAATGGCATCCATAGCATGGTGCCTATGGTCAATGCGCTTCTTGCTGAAACCTACCGACAGTTCTAGTGGAATATTGGTTTGAAAAAAGCGTTTACCATCTTTGTTAACCCATTGACCATAGTCTTGTGTTCCCGATTTCTCGTTGAGGCGTTCAAAACGAGGTGAGACAAGTTTGTTCCAAATATCATTGATGCCCCATTCCTTTTTCAATCTATCTGTGATGGAGCCATTGGTTGGAATCACATGCTTGGAGGTTGCTTCCTGTTCTCCTTCTTCTCTAACAAGGCACGACAAGATACTAAGCATCTTTTTGCTCATATATCTGCTGTCGTTGAGTTGTCTCAAGATGAAACCTTCAGGGATGTCATCAAGCAATAGCTTCTTCATCTTAGTGCGATTATTAGCATAGTGTTGCTGCACAAAATCCTCGTATTGCTTTTTGTCCAATATCTTGATATCGTGACCAAAGTTCCCCTTGATGATGCTACCACCCTTTTTTGAAATGAACTCATATGCCAGCATACGGTCTTTCTCTTTGTTGACTTCGCTCTCGCAAATGACTTTGTTGGAAAGAGAGTCGTCAAAGTATCTAGATTGTGGTATAACATGCTCAATCTCATAAGCAGGTGTGAAGAGTTTGGCCAGAGGTATAATCTGTCCAGTATACGGCGATTTGTAATTCTGCTCCAACCACATTTTGTATTTTATTACATCAGACTGTTTGACATGAACAGTTTTGGCATTGCCCAAATCGGTCATAATCTTTTGGATGTCTTCTGGTCTTTCTACTGTAGGGTCTGAGAGAACGCAATCCTCATAAATCTTTAGCGTCTCAATCTGACTAGGAGAATATGGACGCACGTTTTCTATCTTGTAGTCGGGGTTTATGAACTCTTGTAGCAAAGCCCTGATTCTGAGATTGGTACGCTCGTTTTCTGTCATTCTCTGGCTATCTTTATTTCTGCTTTTAGCGTCTTTCTTTAGCTCACGTCCCATCTCGATGTGTACTTCGTCTATCTTGCCATAACTCTTCCAAATATCTCTTACGACACGAAGGGTTTCGCAGATTACTTTCTCGACGATAGGATTGCGCAAAGAATGTTGCTTGAGATTATTTTGGAGATAAATGTCAATATCCTCAGGTCGCTCCCATTTGATAATCTCTGAAGCCTCGGAGTGGCGGTTGTAAATGACATAACTTGCTACCCAAAGTGGCAAACCTTGGAAGTCTGTGGTGTGTTGCTTATAAGCTAACTTCTCTCTTACTCGGTCAGATATGCCATCGTCAACCACACCATCGATGATGTTGTTGATTCTTGTGATCGTCTTTGTATTTATGCTCTGCTCATCCCACAATCTTCCCAAGCGCATTAAGGAAAGAAGACGCTTGATGGCTTTTTCGGAATATGCTCCGTAATCTTTGCTGTTAGGAGAGTATTGCTTGAATTTATTGACAAAATCATCTTCGGGATAATTGTGTGATATGGCAAACTTTCTAAGTGCTTTCTGGCACATGATGGGGTCATCTACTGAATATAGGATGTGCCAAAGATGGGTATAGCTGTCATTGTCTAAATCGTGAAGATTAAGACTATGAAGGCGTTTGTTTATTTCGTATCTTGTCGAACAACATGGGTAAGTTTTGTCTTCCACATAGTTCCAACGGTAGTTATCTGTGTCCTTGCCGATGCCAAATGGCTTGTATTTTAGAAGTTGCTCTTGCTTGATTTCCTTTTTGGCTTGCAGCCATTCGAATAAGTCACAATAATCGTTAGGGGTTTGCAAGAATAGAGATGTTACGTCGTAATCAGTAACGAGTTTTCCATCTACCTCTGCATTTTTCTTGTATATACGGAGATTGGACAAGAATTGCCAAAGGCGGAATTCTTCATAAAGCGGATGTGACTTGGGGATACATTTGATAGGGCGTGATAGGACATTTCCGTCTTTGTCTTTATAATGGTAAGACTCAAATGGACAGTCTGCTATCAAACTTTTCTTGCTCTTCAATGGACGTTGATAAAATATGATGTCGTTGACAAACAGATTGGTGAAATTTCTCGCCATGAGCGATTCTACATGAGCTTCGTTGTTTTTATAAAGTTCATGTACGCAGGCGTTGTATAAAGTGAGGTCTTTTAGCTCTGGTATAAAATCCTTTTGTTTGTCAAGGATAAGACGCAGTTCTTCCTTATAGAATCTTCGCTCGATGGTATGGATGAGCTTTCCTCTCACCTTTGTGTTGGGAGTGGATAGGATATGTTCGTAAATAAATGTGCCAACAGTCTGGTGGCTGTCAGCCAAGTTCTTCTCCGTGCGTTTTTTCAAGAGAGACCAGTCGTCTTCTTTGGGCGTACGAAGTTTTATCATTGGTGTTCCTTCTTTATCCTTCTTGATGCTTCCGTCTTTATCGAGAGTTGTGGTAACGATAACTTCTACTTGATTACCAACAGTCTGTGGCGGGGTTGGTGCTGAGGCTCTTTGAGTAGCACCATTATTATATGTAATAAGATACCAATTATAGCCGTTCTTCTTTTTATTTGGTCCTAAGTCATCTACAGAAGCAACTTCCAAAACTTTATATTCTTCGGTTTTTGTTTTATCTGCTTCTGCGTCCTCTGTATCTTCCATACCTCTTAGTTGGTAGTATCCTCGCTTTGTGTTGAAGTTGAGAATAATCCATGCCAACTCTTCCTTTGTGATGGGGCGAGTGAGAGCTTTCTTGCGTAAGTAATAGATAGTCCAATCATAGGGGATTAGTTTTCCGTCAGAGACAATCTCAGGGTGTCGTTTCTTGAAATCGTCAAGCATTTCGCTAAAAGATTCTTGAAACAAAAATGTATTTTTCCCTTGTTTGTCTTTGCAATATGGAAGTAATGGCTCCCCATGATTTTTGAATTTGCCAGGATGTTCAGTGAAATCTATTTGCTTTTCGAAGGATTTAGGTAAGAATCCCATGGTATGCAGAACTCGTAACAGTCTTTCTCGCCTTAGTATGGCTCTTTCATAGAGTCTACGTGTACCTCTGAGACTTGTTCTTTCTGAGGCTGCTGATTTCAAGTTGCCTTTCTCATAGTCGCCCATGGTGGCAGCATCCATTGGAATGATGCGGCTACCTGCTTTGATAATTTTATTTTTTTTATCATCGACTAAAGCCCAACCTATGCTGTTTGTTCCTAAGTCTAAACCTAATATTTTGCTCATATTTTTAGCTTTTAGTTAATATTTTCTGCAAATATAGTGAAAAATATTAAAAGTATTAGGCCTTTTGGAAGAAAAGTTTTATATTTGCAGTAATTTTTAGCTAATCACAATAAGGATTATTCCGTTGTGAATACATTTTGGGCGGGGTGACTCGCCCTTTTTAAATTTATAGTTGTCGTTTGTAAAAAGATTACTAATTATTGGTCAAGTCGAACTTGACCAATTGCGATATTAGATACAACAAATAATAAAGACTTTTCAGAATATAGCAGCAATTTGCTGCTATATATTTTTGATGAAGTTGAACTTGTTTCAGATATGGCTGTTTCCCAAAATGGAACTTGTCGTAAATAGTAGCATTGGTAACATGCGTACTAATGGCAAAAAACTCAATCTCTAAGTTTTCTTCCAGTCAATCAATCCCTTTCCCGCGTCATCTAATTCGATGCCAAGACCAATCACCTCTCGTTTGTCGGCCTTGAAAGGTTCCATGTATTGGTTGTTGAGAATTTGCTGGACAGCAGCCTCCTTGCCACCATTGTTTTTGAGCTTCAACTCAATGACATAGATGTAGCGGGAAGTCTTGGCGAGGATGTCGATTCTGCCAGTGGAAATCATCTTCTCCACTTCCACATTCAAGCCGATGGCGTTGAGGATGGTGCTGATGATGAGGCGATAACGCTCCTCCATATCCATCGAAGCCAATTTCTTGTTGCTATATGGAACATCAGCGATAAGAGCTTTCAGTGACTTCATGGCATTCTCTAACTGTCCTGTGCCTAGTTGACGATACAGAAGAGATTGTAGTGAAACAATTTCACTTTCAGCTCGCATGGTAAGGGCAGGCACAACCATTTCATAGAGTGCTTGCTTTACCTCTTCATTAGGAAATCCCAAAATATAGCCGAACTCATCGCTCTCCTTGATGGTGAGATAGCCAGATTGGTATAGGAACAACTCTGCACCGCCTCCTGTAACGTCTGATGACTCCAAAATATTACGCATGATAGGGCAATTCTCGAAATCACCTAGGCGAAGTTCCATGTTATCTACGAACTTTGGTATCATGGATGTTGCGCCAGAGGCTGCCCAAAAGTTGCTTAGCTCTTGGGAGTCAAGGGCATTGATGAGGCTGTATGGATTATAGATATCTACCATGTTGCGGCGACTGAAGTGATAGCCATCATAGTAGTCTTTCAGATTGTCATGAGTTTGTTGTAATGTCCAATTGTTCACTACTGCCATTTTCTCCAACTCAGGTTGGAAGTTCTTGTCAATTTCTTCCTCGGTAATACCGCAGATGGTCGCATATTCAGGCAAGAAGCTGATGTTGGTCAGGTTATTCAATACGGAGAAGAGGGAAATCTGGGTGAACTTGGTGATGCCTGTGATGAAGACAATACGCTCGTACTCATCATCGGCTTTCAATATGGCAAATACCTCACGATAGGCTTCTGTGCATCCTTCATGCTCAGGAGTCTTCCATGAGTGCTGGAGTGGGGAATCGTATTCGTCGATGAGGATGCCAACTTTCAGACCAGTCTGTTTGTAGGCTGTTGTGATGATGCCATCGAAGCGGTCGGCAAGTTGGGCAGTAGGCTTTGGGGTAATGCCATACTTTTCTTCATATTCTCCAAAACGTATGTCTAGGTATGAGCGCAGAGTCTTTGCACTCGCTCCACCACGGCTCATGTCAAGTCGAATGACGGGATATTGTTTCCATTCTTTCTCCAGCTGCATGATTTTCAGACCTTCAAATAGTTCTTTCTTACCTTCTAGGTACGCCTCTAGCGTATCGACAAGTACGGACTTGCCGAATCGACGAGGGCGACTTAGGTAGTTGTATTGTATGCCGCTGTTTACTAAATCCCAAACAATATCGCTCTTGTCAACATAGAGATAGCCTTCTTCTCTTATCTTCTTGAACGACTGGATGCCTACTGGTAATTTCCTTCTATTCATGTCTGTCATATCTTCAAATGTTTGATTAAAAATAGAGGCTTTTGTCTTTATTCCCTCACATTCTGATGGCAAAGTTAAGCAAAAATATTGGAAAAACCTAATTTAAAGAGTATTAAAAAGAAAGAAATGAAAGACTTTTCGTAAATAGAATTTAGTTTTATGGTAAAAATAGTCCTAAAACATCCCTTTTTCTAAGAATTTCATCCCTACTACCTTCGTTGTTCCTTCGTTACTACTTCGCTGCTGGTTCGCTATTTTGTGGACAAACAGCTATGTCTCAGCGAAATAAGTCCGAAATAGCGAACAAGCTAGAAAAAAAGCAAAATAGTGGAGGATGTGTGCTGTAAAATAAATATAAGTAAATCGCCTTTCCTATACGTATTTTTAATAATAATCCGTGTAATCCTAACAAAAAGATAATAAAATGTATGGAAAAGTTGATTTTTGAAAGGGAAATGGTGCTTTGTTTGGATTTTTATTCGTAACTTTGCACCCGCAAACTACAGAATGTGTGATTGTGAAATAATTGCACTAGGATAATTATATCTCAAAAATATCATATTTAAATTTAAGGAGAGTAGCAATGAGCGAACAGACAGAACAGAAAGATATAAAGGAGCAGCAGAATACTGCGCAGCAACCTGTGGAAGTAGAGCAACCTAATGGTTTTCAAGTAGTCAATGAGGGATTTTCTACTCGCGAGGCTATTGAGGAAGCTAAGCGATGTTTGCATTGCAAGATACCTCAGTGTAAGAAAGGATGTCCTATAGAGAATGATATTCCAGACTTTGTGCATGAGTTGTCTATGGGTAACATGGGTGCTGCGATGGCCATTATCAATGCGAAGAGCAATTTGCCTGCTATCTGTGGACGAGTTTGCCCTCATGAGAAGCAATGCCAAGGTCATTGTGTGCTTGGCAAGAAGGGTAATCCTGTGCAGATAGGTAAGTTGGAGCAGTTTATCGCTGACTTCGATACCAAGATGAAGCTCTCTCGTGAGAAGTTGCCTCAGAAGACGCGTGGTCGTGTGGCTGTCATTGGTTCAGGCCCTGCAGGCTTGACTGTGGCTGGCGATTTGGCTCGCCAAGGCTTCAATGT
>CAVKNU010000039.1:0-9089 GCA_963657465.1 Lachnospiraceae bacterium | reverse complement strand
GAGCGTCCTTATGGCATGACGACTCGCCGTGGTGTGTTTGCGGGTGGTGATGTGGTTCACCGTCCTCAGACTGTAGTTTTGGCGATGAAGGCAGCCAAGGAAGTGGCTCAGGGCATTGCCCAGTACGTGGATGCCATCAAGTTGCTTGAGGAGGCTAAACGTATCGAAAAGAGCGGTACTACGGATGTAGAGTGATTTCTGCATATTTCTTGTAAGAAGAAGGAATAAAATTGGTATTAAACGTTATAGACTTTTAAATCGAATTAATATCTCCCAAAACTCTTGGATGTTTTTGGGAGATATTGTTTTTTTTATGTACTTTTGTGAATGAATGGAATAGTACAAGAATGTGAAAGAAAAGTACAAGGAAATGAAAAAGATTATATTGATGCTCATGATGGCATGTTTGTCGATAACATTGGCTAAGGCACAGAAGACGTGTGTCATTGCCAATGCGGAAGACCATGTGCCTATCCGTGAGGCTCTGATTCATACGAATAACAATCATTGGGCTCGAACCGACTATCGGGGGTATTGGACGATGAAATATCAGTTTGATAGTGCCACGGTGTCTAAGCCAGGTTTTGTGAAGGCTACGATTTACTTGAAGGAATTGCCAGACACGCTGTTTATGCTTCCTGAGAGCCATCAGTTAGGCACTGTCGAGGTGTGGGGAAAGAATCAGGAGCACATCAGAAATATGGAGCAGAGTGTGCAAGATGCAGCTTCCAGTATACCACAGCAAGGAGGAGCCAGCTTTGACTTGGCGAACATGCTGGACAAGCGAGGTCGTCGTGATCATAAGCATCTGAAGGAAGCGAAGAAAATCTTCGGAGAGATGGACAAGAAAGACCCTATTGTGTCGGCTTATGAGAAGGCTACAGGCAAAAAATATGAGATAACTCCGCCTCAACAGCCTACTTCTGATGAGGCAGAAAAACGCAAATTGGAGGTTACGGTGGAGTCGGAGATAAGTGTTTCGTCTGGAAAAAAATAACTCAAATCTGACAGTTTTAGGGGGGAATATTTAATTTTGCATGAAATAGCGGTGGCATTTCAGAAAAAAATAGTATCTTTGTACCCGAAATAAAAGAAGATTAAAGAAAAATGTTTGAAAATTTAAGTGATAGACTAGAGCGCTCTTTCAAAATATTGAAGGGTGAGGGTAAGATTACCGAGATTAACGTGGCAGAAACAATGAAGGATGTGCGCCGTGCACTCCTCGATGCCGATGTCAACTATAAGGTGGCTAAGGAATTTACCAACAAGGTAAAGGAGAAGGCTCTCGGTATGAATGTGTTGACAGCTGTGAAGCCAGGCCAGTTGATGGTGAAGTTGGTTCACGATGAGTTGGCTGAGTTGATGGGAGGCGAAGAGGCTCCTTTGAAGCTCGAAGGCCATCCTGCCATCATCCTCATGAGCGGTTTGCAAGGTTCTGGTAAGACCACATTCAGTGGTAAGCTTGCCAATATGCTCAAGACAAAGAAGGGAAAGAAGCCATTGCTCGTGGCTTGCGACGTATATCGTCCTGCTGCTATCGACCAGTTGAAGGTGGTAGGCGAGCAAGTGGGCGTACCTGTATATAGTGAGCCTGAGAACAAGGACGTATGTGTCATTGCCGACCATGCCATCCAGCAGGCTAAGACCAATGGCAATGACGTGGTAATCGTCGATACTGCCGGTCGTCTTGCCATTGACGAGCAGATGATGAACGAGATCAGCAATCTCAAGGATCATCTCCGTCCAGACGAGACTCTCTTTGTGGTTGATTCCATGACCGGTCAGGATGCCGTAAACACAGCCAAGGAGTTCAATGAGCGCTTGGACTTCAACGGTGTGGTATTGACCAAGCTTGATGGTGATACTCGTGGTGGTGCTGCCCTCAGTATTCGCACGGTGGTAACCAAGCCTATCAAGTTTATCGGTACTGGCGAGAAGATGGAGGCCATCGATGTGTTCCATCCAGCTCGTATGGCAGACCGTATCCTCGGCATGGGTGATGTGGTATCTCTCGTAGAGCGTGCCCAGGAGCAGTTCGACTTGGAGGAGGCTAAGAAGTTGGAGAAGAAGATTCGCAAGGACCAGTTCGACTTCAACGACTTCTTGAATCAGATAGCGCAAATCAAGAAGATGGGTAACCTGAAGGATTTGGCTAGCATGATTCCTGGTGTAGGCAAGGCCATCCGTGATGTGGATATTCCTGAGGATGCCTTCAAGGGCATTGAGGCAATCATCCAGAGTATGACGCCAAAGGAGCGCTCTAATCCGGGTATCTTGAACACCAGCCGTCGGCAGCGTATTGCCAAGGGTTCTGGTACTTCTATCCAGGAGGTGAACAAGCTGATTAAGCAGTTTGACCAGACTCGCAAGATGATGAAGATGGTGACTGGCAACAATATGGCTAGCATGATGGGCCGTATGAAGGGCATGAAGGGTATGCCAGGAATGCCTAAGATGCCAGGAATGTAATTTAAGTGAAGAGTGAAGAATTCGTATGCTCTTGCAACTTAACATTTAACACATTAACACTTAACATTGAATGAAATTAATAGACGGAAAGGCAACGGCTGCTGCCATCAAAGAACAAATCGCCGAGGAGGTGAAGCAAATCATCGCCCAGGGCGGTAAGCAACCCCATTTGGCTGCTGTCCTCGTAGGACACGACGGTGGAAGCGAGACCTATGTGAAGAACAAGGTCTTGGCTTGCGAGAAGTGTGGATTCAAGTCAACCCTCATTCGCTTTGAGGAAGATGTGACGGAGGAGGAGCTTTTGTCATGTGTCGATAAGCTGAATCATGATGAGGACGTGGATGGATTTATCGTTCAGTTGCCTCTTCCTAAGCATATTGATGAGCAGAAGGTGACCATGGCCATCGACTACCGCAAGGATGTGGATGGATTCCATCCTGTCAACGTCGGAAGAATGGCTATCGGGCTTCCTTGCTTCATCTCTGCTACACCGCTCGGCATCCTCACGCTCTTGCAGTACTATCATATCGAGACCAGTGGCAAGAAATGTGTCATCCTAGGCCGCAGCAACATCGTGGGCAAGCCAATGGCTCAGCTCATGATGCAGAAGCAATATGGTGATGCCACGGTGACCGTTTGCCACTCTCACTCTAAAAATCTGAAGGAAGAGTGCAGGGAAGCCGACATCATCATTGCTGCCATAGGCAAGCCTGACTTTGTGACGGTCGACATGGTGAAGGAGGGAGCTGTTGTCATCGACGTGGGCACCACTCGTGTGCCAGATGCTTCGAAGAAAAGCGGCTTCCGTCTCAATGGCGATGTGAAGTTTGACGAAGTGGCAGAGAAATGTTCATTCATCACTCCTGTGCCAGGAGGAGTAGGACCGATGACGATTTGCTCATTGATGAAGAACACGCTGGCTGCAGGAAAGAAAGAATATTACAAGTAAGCTTTTATAAGTATACTTGATTTTTTATACTCTCTAATTTGGGTGGGGCTAGGCGCAGGGATGCACTTGGCCCCCTTTTGAAAGATGGAGAGTCCTCTCTGAGAAACCTATATTATTTAATTGTAAAACTTGAAATATGAAACCAAGAATCTTATTGACATCCACTTTACTCTTGTCGGCATTCTCCGCTATGGCGGATGCAAAGGACACTCCTGCTTATTCGATAGCAGGAAGAGATACTACGTGTCAGATTTTTATTTATTCACCAGGACCTACCGAGGGACTTCGTGTGGCTTATCTTGCTGATGATGATCAGTGGAAGGAGATTGGCCAGTTGTGCTCCTCTGATTTCGGCCCTTGGGGTGCAGAGAAGAAAATGTACAATCCCTTTGTGGTGAAAGCCAAGGACAGTTCCTGGCGTGCGCTATGGGGAGTCAACAATAGTTCGCCACAGTTTGCCGTGGCTTATTCCGAGGATTTGGTGACTTGGCATCCACAGGATTACCCTATCGTGCGTGAGAAAGGCGTAAGGGAGCCTGTTGCCTATCAGATGGACGATGGCACTTTCGACATTTACCTGAAGACTGCCAAGGGCAAGAGATACGTGAAGGCTTCGGAGGATTTCCGCACTTTCGAAGAAGACTCGTTGGAGGCTACTGCTGACGAGATGCTATGGCAGAGAGACACGGCTACGGTCAACAACAAATTGCAGTATGGCAATGAGTTTGAGGTGCCTGCCATCCATCTCAACTACTTGCGCTCTTGGTTTAAGGCTTTGGCTGACGACAACAAGGAGAATGGTCGCGAGATGCCTAAGACTCCGGAAGACTTGGCTGCCATCACTGGAAAGAAGATAGAGGGTGTGGTGAATGCCCAGTTGGAGATAGATGGCAATAAGACCAAGCGCATCTCTGACAAGCTGATTGGCATCTTCTTCGAGGACATCAGCAGGGCTGCCGATGGCGGTGTGTATGCTGAGATGTTGCAAAATGGCGACTTTGAGTATAATGCCGAAGACCATAAGCATCAGTGGAATGCCAAGACTGCCTGGGAGGGAGTGAACAAGATAGAGACGGAGAATGGCGTTAGCAAGAACAATGCCCATTATGCCGTATTGACCTCTTCACCTATTTATAATATCGGATGGGATGGCTTGGCTTTGCGTGTTGGCGATTCTTATCAGGTGAGCTTCTATGCCCGCAGTCTCGATGGCAAGAAAAAGAACTTGTCGGTGGCTTTGGTGGATAAGCAGGGCTTGCCTATCACCATGGCTAAGCTGAAGATAGAGACTACCGAATGGACTGAGTATAAGGTGATGCTCACATTGGATGCCAAGGCTGAGGGCAAGTTGGAAGGCGCTCGCTTTGCCATGTTCCCTAAGGGAAGTGGCAAGCTGGGTGTCGATATGGTGAGCCTGATGCCACAGGAGACCTACAAGGGGCATGGACTTCGCAAGGATTTGGCTGAGACGATAGCCGACTTGAAGCCTAGGTTTGTTCGCTTCCCTGGTGGATGTATGCTCCACGGACAGGGCATCGACAACATCTATCATTGGAAAGAGAGCGTAGGTCCGCTCAAGGATCGCAAGCCTGCCTACAATATATGGGGCTATCACCAGACCCGAGGCTTGGGCTTCTATGAGTATTTCCAGTGGTGTGAGGATATGGGAGCAGAGCCATTGCCTGTGTTGGCAGCTGGCGTGCCTTGCCAGAACTCGGTGGCCAATGCGCAGGGCGTATGCGGTCAGCAGGGAGGTATCCCGATGGCTGAGATGCCTGCTTACATTCAGGATGTGCTCGACTTGGTGGAGTGGGCGAATGGCGACCCTGCCACCTCCAAGTGGGCGAAGATGCGTGCGGATGCGGGGCATCCAGCTCCTTTCAATCTTAAGATGATTGGCATCGGAAACGAGGATTTGATTTCCACTACCTTCGAGGAGCGTTATCTGATGATTTGCAAGGCTGTGAAGGAGAAATATCCTAACATCGAGGTAGTGGGCACGGTAGGACCATTCCACTGGCCTTCATCCGATTATGTGGAGGGATGGAAGATCGCCAAGGAGAATAATGATTTCATCGACGCTGTGGATGAGCATTATTATGAGCAGCCAGGATGGTTTATCAATCATCAGGACTACTACGACAATTACGATCGCAAGCAGCCTAAGGTGTATCTGGGCGAGTATGCCTCCAGAGGCAAGAATGCCACCGACAATGCCTTGGCTGAGGGCATCCATCTCTGCAACGTAGAGCGAAATGGCGATGTGGTTGAGATGACCTCCTATGCGCCACTGTTGAGCAAGGATGGCTATTCTAACTGGAGTCCTGACATGATTTACTTCGACAACGAGAAGATACGCCTGAGCGAGAGTTATCAGATTCAGAAGATGTTCTCGCTTCATGCCGGAGACACATACATTGAATCGAAGTTGGATTTGCCTGCGGAGCTGAGCAAGTATGTGGGCACGAGCGTGGTGAAGGACAGCAAGACCGGAAAGGTTTGGCTGAAGGTGGTCAATGCCTTGCCTCATGACATCAAGATTCAGCTTTCGGGCTTGTCGCAGAAGCAGGTTTCTGTGGGAGCTCGTAAGGCTAATGTCTTCGAATTGTAGGCTTCTGAAATAATTTATTCATCGGATTGCGCGGAGTTATCGGAGAGAAGGTGGTTCATGCTCCGATTATTCCGCGTCTTCCGATGAATATTAAAAAGATTACTTTACGGTGAGCCATAATCTCTGCCCAGCATTGCGTCTAGCCCAGAGCTGTCTCATGAGTTCATCGAGCCATTTTTGCGACTCCCTCACCTCGCCCTTCGCCGTGTTCACACCCACGAGGATGCAACCCTCAGTGTCGTCTGCCGTATTGCCGGCATGGATGCGAATGCCTCGGAATTGGGGCACGAAGAGCAAGGCTGGAAGCCATCTGCGGAACTTCTCGCTTGGAGCCAGTTCCACCCTGTAGCGGCCCTCGGGGATGGCACTCTTGCCTTTCACCTTGCGCTTGCCATGGGCGTAATCGCGCCAACGAGGTTCTAGCGTATCACATAGTTTGCCGAATACAGGGTGGCCTGCCTTGTTGCGTTCTTTCTCTAGGTAGAGATGACCTATCGTGTAGGTATTTTGCTTGGCGATGCGCACCAGCTCCATCTCGAAGTCTTGTGTGTGTAGTCATGTTAATGTATTAATTAAAAAGGTTAGTTGTTTTATTTGTATTTCAGCTTACGGTATCTGAAACTGTCACAAACTGTCACGCGCTTGATGTATTTCCTGTGCTCCCATTGTCGCAGCATGTTGCTTGTGCCAGCCTCCTCCTTGCCGTCAGCTAGGCGCACCCTCACGGCATCGTCGTAGCCAAACTCTTCTGGCAACAGTTGCAGCAAGTTGACAGGGCCTCGCTTGTTGCTTTTCTCGCCCATTTGCTCTGCCTCCTCGATGTCGGCACCGAAGAATTGCATCTTGCACCACAAGTCGTAGTTCACCGACCAGCGCACAAACTCCTCGATGGATTTCTCCCACTTCATGCCGTTGGCCACGTAGAGCACGCACGCCTTCAGGAAGCCTATCACATTGGCTCGATAAGACAGATTCTCATACACTCGACTCTGCGACACACGGGCGAACTCCGCAAGCTCATTCTTCATTTTCTTGGCCAACTGGAAAGCCTCGTGGCAATCCACCAACCCCACCGACTTGCAGAGGCTTTCGATGTAAGGGCGCAGCTGCTCGTCGAATTCGCTGTCGTAGGTGCCATACACAGGCATCTCAGCCCCAATCTCCCTGCTCGGTATCGTACTGAAGTTGATGCGCGACACAGGACCGTCGGTCAGCACCTTGGAGAAATAGCGCTTGCCCTTCTGGATGGTGGTAGAGGCGTTCCTGTTGAATCGGATGCACACCTTCTCCGTAACCGACTGTGTGCCCACGCGAGTCTGCCCATAGCGATTGTCGGGGTCGAAGGCTAGGCACATGATGCGGAAATGCTGACCGCCACTGCCCTTGAGGGCATCGAATTGGTCGATTTCGTTCAGCTTGGTGTAGAGGAAATGCTCCTCTGCCTCTTTGGTTCGCAGCACGAACGCAGGGTTGGTCATGTCGGGGTCCACCTCCTGGATGATGAGTCCCTCAGGACGCTTGCGCTTGTCTTTGTTCGATGCCTTCGAGTTGCATTCCTCCTTCCACTTTCGCTCTCGTTCTAGGTTCTCCTCATCCCGTCGTCGGATGTCGGCCATGATGTGGTTGATGGGCTGTGAGATGCAGTCCTTGCCCGCACCGGTGCCCGCCATGAGCACATTGCAGAGTGTGGCCTCATGCTCCACGTTGTCGATGTAGCGAAACCTCGTGCGCCATAGGTGGGCAGCCAAGGCTGGAAACACGGCGTGCGCCACGGCAGGCTTGTAGATGTCAGGCGTGCGGCTCACGAGGAGTGCGATGAGCTGGGGCAGTTTCCTGGGCATGGGTGGCGGCAAGAGGGCAGGGTCGCTCGCCTCGTCTTCCTGCTCCCGCCTTTTTGCGGCCTGTGCCTTCTGTTTGCTTTGCTCCTCTTCCGTCTGCTGCTTGCGTGCGGTCGTGATGGCCCTGCGCACGGTGAGTGACATCAGGGGGCTTTGTTTGCGATTGCAAGCGCTCAGAATGGTGGCAGAGGCTTTCTTGCGGTCTTCGCCGAAGGTGGGCAACAGCGAGGTAATCCATTTCGGGTTGTCATCGCATATATAGCGCATGTGGCAAGCGAGTGAAAAGATGAAGGAGTTGCGAGAGCCGTGCTCTGGTGCACCGCCCAGTTGCTCCACTAAGTGCTCCACCAGTCGGGGGTAGGGGATGCCGAGGTATTCGGCAGGGAAGTTCTCCGATTCTTCGTTCGGAGTTTCCGCTTCTTCTTCTGAAACCTTCTCCTCCTCTGAAACCTCCTCTTCTACAGCCTTTTCTTCACTTTTCATTTCTTTTTCAGGAGAGATCCTTTCCCTTTTCAGCGAATCAGCATTGGCTTCTTCATTTCTAGCGCTGTGGAATTGGCTTTCATTTCTAATGCCGTGGAATTGACTTTCAATTCGTCCGTCAAATGGAGCTTCTTTTTTCCTCTTCATTCTCTGCTCTTCGCTGTCGTCTTCCTTTTCTTCTTTTTCTTCCTTTTCTTCGAAGAGCCTAGGGTCGAGATGCAGGATGTAGTCGGCAGGCACGAGGAAAGACGGCCGTGCCAGGTCTTTCACGCATGTGTCATATTCGCTGTCGTCCAGCATCTTCGACATCCACAGCTGCGCTTCGGCTAGTTTCATGTGCAGAGGCATCTCGAAGACCAGGCGTATTCCTTCGCCCGAAGGTGTGACGTGCACCAGTAGGATTCGCCTTAGCACGTGAGGGCTTCTCGTCTTCAACTCCTGCTGCTTCTCCTGCCACCATTCCCGTGGATTCTGGATGTGGTCTTTGTCGTAGATGGAGAGTCCACTGGCAATTGCGTTCTCACTCTTGCGGATGCCACCCAGAAATGTGGCATGAGGCGTGATGATTGGCAACTGTGTCTTGTGCGTGCGCTTGAACGTTTCGAAGTCCTCTCGGCTCATTTCTCCCCGCCTCACGCTTTCCAACGCCTCAGCAATTTCTGCACATAGCTGTGCAACTCTTGGCGAATGTATCGCCTTTTCGAAGAGCTCTGGCGTGCATTTCTGCACGCTCTTGCTC
>CAVKNU010000038.1:0-18949 GCA_963657465.1 Lachnospiraceae bacterium | reverse complement strand
TAGAGCAACTGACTCTTAATCAGTGGGTCTAGGGTTCGAATCCCTAAGGGTGTACTTTTTTCTCACGCGCTTATCCAAAAATTTCCTCTTTATTTGCTCACAAAACTCAAATAGAACTTTATTTATTATCTCTCTATAAAGATTTCTATTAAACTTTCATTAGAGTGATGACCATATACACGGCGCCATTGGAAAAATCCTTTGTCTCGGTGCTGATACCAGGAAGAACCAAGAGTCCTTGGTAGGGATGGTTAAGCAAGCGACGCTCTCGATGGATTCCATCTAAAAGTTCCACCACGAAACTTCCGCTCAGAGGAACTATGAGATGATAGGCTTGTTCATCAGCAGAATTTGCCACTTGGACCATAGTGGAGAAGCCATACGTCCAATCCATTCGCTGGATGCGAAAGGGTAGGGACAAAGTTTCTTCCACGACCGTAAGGTTGCCACGCGGATCCTCTATCTTGGGTAAATCTATAATATAGCCTAGCTTTTTATTCATGTATGTTTTAACGTTTACAAGGGGAGAGTTATTGCCTTACATGCATTTTTTCCAAGGAAATTCCCGAAGGGAAATGGATAAAAAAAGAGCAGCAACCTTCCCAGGCTACTGCTCTACATTCAATAGGTATTAGTTTCCTTTAAGGTAAAAAGATTGTATTCAGGATAACGTTTGCAAAGATAATTATTTTTTATGAAAAAACGAAACATTTTCTTAAAAAATTTCTCATTTTGTTAAGTTTTCTTTGAAATACGTATTTTTATCCTAGAAATTTTTACTTTTGAATGTAATATTCTTTCCTGACAACTTACATATTGTCAGAAAAGCGACAGTAGCCTTTTGCCCAAAAAACTCTTTAAATCATATGCTCCTCCACATATTTGCCGATTTCTTCCTTGTAGGATTCAGAGATAGGAACAGCGTAATCGCCATAGATGAGACGCATACGCTCGATGGTGTCAAACTTGGTCATATTGGCGATAAACGAGCGATGGATTCTCCTGAACTTTTCGCTAGGTAGGCGCTCCTCCAACTTCTTCAAGTTGCTGAGCGACAGCACCACGCGCTTGCCGGTCATCACAAATTTCACATAGTCTTTCACGGCTTCCATAAAAAGTAGCTCATCTAGTGGTATGCGCACAAACTTATAGTCGCTCTTCACCAGCATAAAATTGTCACGTTTGATAGGATCGTGCCCTTCTTCTTGCGAGTAGTTCTGGAACTCTCGCTCTATGGCCTCCATGAAATCTTCATAGCTCACAGGCTTAAGCAGATAGTCGAAGGCATTCACCTTGTAGGCCTCAATGGCATATTCCTTGTGGGCCGTGGTGAAGATGATTTTCACATTCTTCGGCACGATTTTTGCAAATTCCAAACCGCTCAGCTCAGGCAGTTGAATGGCGAGGAAGAGTAGGTCGAGATGGTCGTGACAGATGCTCTGCACGGCTTCTATCGTATTAGTAAAGGCACCGATAAGATGAAGGGTTGGAGTCTTTTCTATGTAGCCTTTCAGCGTTTCCACAGCAGAAGGGTCGTCATCAATAATAGCACAATTTAATATCATATTTGTATTCTTTTGGGATTTGTTCTTTGTAGTAAGAGGGTGGGTTTACCACCCTCTTACTTGTGCTAACGTATTTCCTACATGTTTTATTGTACGAGACATTTTAATAAATGCAAAAAATCATTCATAACGAATGGCTTCGATTGGGTCAAGACGAGCGGCTTTCTTGGCTGGATACCATCCGAAGAAAACACCAGTGATGGTACACACGGCGAAGCTCATGATGATGCTCCAAGGCTCTATTTGAGTGGCGATGTGCAGGAATGAGTTGAGACCTAACGACAGGCTCACGCCCAATATTACACCTATGATACCACCTGTCACACTCAAGAGAATGGCCTCTATGAGAAACTGGTTCAGAATGTCGATACCTCGGGCACCCACACTCATGCGAAGACCTATCTCGCGGGTACGCTCCGTCACACTCACATACATGATGTTCATAATACCGATGCCGCCCACAAGCAGAGAGATGCCTGCCACCGAACCCAAGAGGATGGTGATAGTGGACATCGTAGAGTTCATCATGCTGGAGATTTCTTCCTGTGAACGGATGTTGAAGTCATCGTCATCGGCTTCGGTTGTCTCAGTGGCATCCTTCAATTTATGGTTGCGACGGAGAATCTCGCTTATCTGGTCTTGGGCTGGCTGAGATGCCTGTTCGGTGATGGCTGAGCACACAATTCCTCCTAGGTAGGTCTGGGCGAGGATACGCTTCATCACTGTGGTATAAGGGGCCAGCACAAGGTCGTCTTGGTCCATACCCATACTATTGTAACCTTTCTTCTGCAGTACGCCGATTACACGGAAAGGAATGCTATTGAAGCGAACCACTTTGCCAATAGGATCGCTACCGTCGGGGAAGAGGTAGTCCACCACCGTCTGTCCCAGGACGCACACTTTCGAAGCAGCCTTGATGTCGGTGTCAGTAAACATCTCACCGTCAGCCACCTTCAGCTGGCGAATGGTCAGATAGTCTTGGTTCACACCGTAGATGGAGCTCTGCGTGTTATTATTGCCGTTGATCCATTGTCCACTACTGTTCACCGTAGGCGAAATGGCAGAGATGTAGTTACACTCATCCTTAATACTCTGATAGTCAGCTTGTTTGAGAGTCTCCATCGACGAGGCATCTTGGCGCACACCACCACGCATGTCGGCTCCTGGCGAAATCATAATCATGTTGCTTCCCATCTCGGCAATGTTGGCCTTGATGCTGGCCTTGCTTCCCTGTCCGATGGCGAGCATCGTGATGACAGCTGCGATACCGATGATGATACCCAGTGCCGTGAGGAAGGAGCGCATTTTGTTGGCGGCAATGGCGCGGATGGCTATTTTGAAAAGATTCTGATAATTCATTTTTTGAATGTTAAATGTTAAGTGTTGAATTCTTCACCCATCACCCTCCCTTACTCATCGGTATTGGCAGGCAGTGCTGCCAGTCCTTCGGATGCCGAGAGAATATGTTCGTTGTAGGTGTCGCTGATGATATGTCCATCACGCAACTCGATGTTGCGGCTCGAATAGTTGGCGATGTCAGGGTTGTGGGTTACGAAGATGATGGTCCTTCCCTCAGCATAGAGCTTTTGGAAGAGAACCAGAATTTCAAAACTCGTGCGGGTGTCGAGGTTACCAGTTGCCTCATCGGCCAGGATGACGGCAGGGTTGTTGACCAGGGCACGGGCGATGGCCACACGCTGCATCTGACCACCCGACATCTGGTTGCTCTTGTGATAGAGGCGTTCACCCAGTCCTACAGCCTTCAAGGCTTCGATGGCACGACGTTTGCGCTCCTCGGCATTCACTGCGGGATTATACATCAGAGGCAGCTCCACATTCTCTACACTCGTGGTCTTAGGCAACAAGTTGTAATTTTGGAAGATGAAGCCTATCTTGCGATTGCGGAGGATGGCACGGTCAGAACGTGACATCGTGCGAACGCTCACGCCATCGAGGTAATATTCGCCGCTGGAAGGAGTATCGAGACAGCCCAACTGGTTCAGTAGGGTGGACTTACCCGAACCCGACTTACCCATAATGGTGACGAACTCACCCTCGTAGATTTTAAAGCTCACGCCTTTGAGGGCATGCACTGTCTCATCACCTACAAGAAAGTCGCGACGCACATTGTCCAGCTCTATCACGACTTTCTTGCCCTCGTTTGGTTGCTTATTGTTGTTATCTGTCATAATTTCATTTATTTCTTCATCGGATTGAATTTACTTCTTCTTTCCTCTTGGTCCAGGACCACTAATCAGTCCTTGGCTCTGCTCAGGTGCAGCGTCGTCATCAGGAGTATTCACCACGATTTCGGTGACGATGCTTTGACCTTGCTTCAGTCCCTTGGTGATCTCGGTATGGATGCCGTCGCTCTGACCGATGCTCACTGGATGGGCGGTCAATGTGTTGCCGCTTAGTGTCCACACTTTATTCTTGCCCTTGCAGTCCACGATTTTGTTCTTGCCCACGGTTTCTTTGGTAGGGGTGAAGCGGAGAGCCTTGTTTGGCACGCTCAGCACACCACTACGCTCCTGAGTGAAGATCGTGACATTGGCTGTGAGGCCTGGCTTCAACTTGAGGTCAGCGTTTGGAGCACTGATTACAACTTCATAGGTTACCACATTATTGGTAGTGGTGGCCTGGAGGCGGACTTGCTTCACACTGCCCTCAAAGGTGTCGTCAGGATAAGCATCCACGGTGAAGGTCACACGGTCGCCCACTTTCACACCACCTATATCAGCCTCATCCACGTCAGCCACAACCTGCATATTGGTCAAGTCCTTGGCGATGGTGAAGAGCTCAGGGGTGTTGAAGCTAGCTGCTACGGTCTGTCCTTCCTCTACACTCTTCGAGATGACGGTTCCGTCGATAGGCGAGGTGATGGTAGCATAGCCGAGGTTGGTCTGTGCCTTCTGCACGTTCTCCTTGGCAGATGCCACTTGCTCCTTGGCCTGGCGATAGGTGAGGAGAGCGTTCTCATAGTCGTCGGCACTCACCAATCCTTTTTTATAGAGCGTCTGATAGCGCTTCAAGTTGGCGTTCTGATAGGTGAGTTGGCTCTGTGCGCTTGCCATGTTGGCCTTGGCGGTGTTGAGCTCACTGATGAGGTTGGTCTTGTCAAGCTCAGCAATTACCTGTCCTTTCTTTACCTGCGAATTGTAGTCCACGTAGAGCTTGTTTACGATACCAGATACCTGTGTACCCACGGTCACGGAAGTCACAGCCTCAATGGTACCAGTGGCGGTCACACTGTTTTGCAGGGTTTGCAGCGCTGCCTTCTCCTGCTTAAAGTTGATTTCTTCTTCCTTCTTGCCGCCCGACAACATCCAGGCTGCAATGGCGATGACTGCCACCACGATGACGGCAATCCATACTTTGCTGAAAATCTTTTTCTTCATTGTATTTCTCTTGTTTCTTTGTTTTTCTTCTTGTTTTTTACTTGATGCGACCCTCCTTATAGAACTTCAGCATGTTGAGGTTCAGGATGGCGAGATACTTGGATTGCAACTCGTTCTGCTTGGCCTTGAGCAAGTTATCCTTGCCTGTACGCAACTCCACGATGTTCTTCAAGCCCAATCGGAATTGTTCGCTCAGCAAATCGTAGCTTGTCTGCGCGCTCTCGGTGCTCACCTTGGCAGAGCGGAACTGACTCTGATTGGTGTTGGCCTGCAACCAATAGTTCTCAATGGTAGAATAAAGCCTGGTCTGTTGGTTCTTCAAGTCGAGCAAGATGCCTTGACGCTGAATCACAGCCTTGTTGACCGCCGTCTTGGTCTGTCGGTTGTCGAAGAGCGGGATGCTCACGCTTATGCCACCAGCCGCGCTCAAATTGGTCTTGATTTGGTTAGCCCATGAGTTATTGTTCATAGAGGTGGTACTCGTGGTGAGACCTGCGTTGGCACTGATGGTAGGCAACTTACCTGCCTTGGCTATCTTCACGTTCAAGTCGCTCTGCTCCAATTGGTTCTGATAGTTTTTGAACTCTGGACGATTATCGAGTGCCGAGGCATACACTCCGTTGAGTGCCGGTATTTCTTCGAGCGCCATGGCGTCGGTGGTGGTAGGGATGGCCACATCGAAAGCCTCATCACTAGTGATTTCGAGCAATTCCTTAAGCTGTCGCTTGTAGTTCTTCACGTTGTTCTCTGCTTCCACCACGTTGTATTCATCCTGTGCACGCTGGGCGGTGAGTTGCGCCAAGTCGGCTTTGCTCATCTTGCCAATGCTCACCATTTCTTTGCCTCGCTGTTCATTCTTCTGACTGGACGCCAGGCTTTCCTTGGTCACCTGAATGGCCTCGGTGGAGTAGAGTATTTGTACATAGAGCTGTGCGATTTGCTCTTGTATGTTTTGTGCCTGAGTAGCAGAATCCAGCTCAGCAGCTTCCGTGGCAAGTTGGTTCAACTTCACTTGGTTTCGGTTCTTGTTACCATTCCAGATGGTGTAGTTGCCCATCACGCTGTAAGATCCATTGTAATACACTTTGTCGATAGACGACTTGGTGTATCCATCACCACTAATTCCACTAGCCACCCATGGTGTATAATTCACGTTCTGATTGGTCTGTGCGTTGAGCGAAGGCAACAAGGCCGACTTCGATTGCAAGTAATCTTCCTGTGCGCTAGCCTTGTTGAGCTGCGTTTTCTGCAAGGAAATGTTGTTGGCAAGTGCATAGTTGATGCAGTCTTGCAAGCTCCATTGCTTGGCCTGTGTGCAGAGTGGCATACATGCCATCAACATGCCCATCCAGGCAATTTTCATTGTTTTTTTTCTTTTCATCATAAAATATATACTCATTTTTCAAATTTTCTGACTATTTTTTATAAAAAATCCGAACTTTTTTAAAAAGTCTTCAGACTCTCTTTTTCTAAAAACAATTCTTTAAAAGCCTTTGAGCTTTCTTTTTGAAAAGCCCAACTCTTTAAGTTTTCCTACACAGAAATAGATTGAAAAGTGGGATAAGGGTTTATTTGCTTGGTCTGTTTTTAACATAAAAAAACTTCTGACGCTGACACTGACAGTCCAAAATTCCGCAACCTTCCCTCTGAGGAAAAAAGGTGAAAGAGAAAGTTTATATTTATAATAAATATAAAAATATATAATTAACAATTCTTTACTTTCTTATCTTCGTCCGACAAACTTCTAACAAAGGGAAAAGGGGTTGCGGAATTTTGGACTGTCAGTGTCAGCGTCAGAAAATATCCATAAGAACTTGATATTTCCTCTTTGAGACTTTATATTTCATAGGTAAAAACTCTATGTTTCTTGATGGATAAAACTATGAGTTTTTAAAATCGCTCCTTATCACATGCAGAAATTTGGTGCAGTCGGAATTTATTGGTACCTTTGCATCCAGAATTGTGATATTCGGAAAATTCTTAATGGAAATGCAGCATTTATAAAAACAAAAAATGAAGAATATGAAAGATATGTTGACACTGAGCTGTGAGCGATTTTCCGCTCGCAAGTTTACGGCAGAAGCTGTGAGCGATGAGGATTTGGAGTATGTGATGGAGTGTGTGCGACTGGCACCTTCGGCATGCAACAAGCAGCCTTGGAAGTGGCTCTTGGTGAAGTCGGAGGAGGCGAAGCGGAAGTTGCAGGAATGCTATGACAGAGAGTGGTTTAAGACGGCTCCGATGTATGTCGTTGGCATGCGAAGCACTGAGGAAAACTGGGTGCGCAAGTATGACGACAAACCTCATGGCGACATCGATGTGGCGATAGCTGCCGAGCATCTTTGCCTGGCTGCAGCCGATAGGGGGCTTGGCACTTGCTGGGTGTGTGCTTACGACCCTCACAAAATGCAGCAACTCTTTCCTCGTGAAGGCTATGAGGCAGTAGTAATCATCCCTATCGGACACATTGCCGACGACTGTCCTCGACAGGAGAAAAAGCGCAAAGAAATGAGCGCGATTGTAGAAGAAGTCTAGAATGCAAAAAAGTAGCCTGCTATCCTCAGCGAAGGAGGAAGCAGGCTAACCGGAATAGAGAATATATGTATAACCTATTGCATTTTTGTCATTATTGATTCTTAACCCAAGCGTCAATGTCAGACTGGGCTACATCGTTGAGGAGTTTGCCTTTCTGCCAGTTCACCTCTGGGTAATCATTCTTGAGATTTTTTTCAGAGTTTTCTATCTGACTACCACCTGAAGTCATGAATGGAATCACCTTCTTTCCCGTCAAATTATAGGTCTCGATGAAGGTGTTGATGAGGCGTGGGTGAGAGTTCCACCAGTTAGGATAGCCGAGGTAGATGAGTTCGTATTGGTCGAGGCTGTCCTTGTCCTTCACGATGGCAGGGCGTGCCTTAGGGTTGTCATTCTCTTTGCAGCAACGAGAATTCGGGTCGTTCCAATCGAGGTCGGCAGAAGAATACTCCTTTTCGGGCTTAATCTTGTAGAGTTCGCCACCTGTGGCCTGAGCTATCATCTTGGCAACAGCCTCAGTGGTGCCAGTGTAGGAAGCATAAGCCACGAGAATCTTGCCATTCTTGGCTGCAGGAGCTTGAGACTCTGCTGTGGTCTGTGCATCTTTGGTAGATGCAGCACTCTTTTTCTTGGCGCAAGCAGTCATGGCAACGCAGAATGTCATAACAGCTGCAAACATGAATATTACTTTCTTCATAGTCATAAAGTTTTTTGTTACTATATCTTTCGCATCACAGTCGTTTTGTGAATGCTCGGCAAAGATACAATTTTTATTTTAAACTTCACTTATACGGATTACAGAAGAAACAATATTTTTTACGGTTTCCTTCTGGAAATCCCATCTACGACGATAGTTATGGCTCACTAACGTTAAGGTATTATAAAGAACGTTATTGGATGGAGGGAAAATGGATAAAGATGCTTATATTTGCATGTGCATTCTCTTTTGGACAGGATGCAAGGCGACGTATGCAAATAGTAATAACCAAGAGAAATTAGGGAGGAATAAGAAATGAAAAAGAAAATTATGAGCTTGATGATGCTGGGAATGATGACCTTGTCGTGCTTTGCTCAGGCAAAGACAGAGACAACTCCTAACAGCAAGAATTTTGTCAATCGATTCGATACATTCGTGAAGAAAGTGGCAACATGCGACACTTTGTCTAAGGCTCAGAAAGCAGAGCTTTCCAACACCTACGACCTATATTTGGCTGAATACAAGGTAGTGAAGGATAGTTTGAGCGATGACGAAGTGCGCCAATATAGCAAGTCGAAGGCAGTATATCAGAAGTCGATGGCTCGCATCTTCGTGAGAAAAACGTCCAATGATGTAGCTGACACAGCAGAAGAAGTGGGTAAGAATGTGTCTAAGTTCTTCAAGAAGACCAAGAAGAAAGTGCAAGGAGCTGTAGAGGGCTTCAAGGAGAACTAAGTTCTTTTCCTTCTTTAACTACCTGTAAATAATAACTATAAATAAAGGAATCTATGAGAAAGTGGGTATTTACTTTTTTGTTCTTGTGCTTGGTCTCTATGCTTCAGGCGCAATCTCGTACTGTGCCAATCATGCCTGTGGATTGGAATATGACAGAACAAGTAGTAAATGAGCATCCTGATTCAGTGAAGGCTCTTGTGGATAGACTTTGCTTAGAACGTTTGGATACCACACTCACTTACAAGGAACGTATATTGGCATTCTATGGTCAGTCTTATTTATCGAACGGGCAAGAGCAGAATGATATACGGGCTTTGCGTGATTTCGATTGGACAGAGCAACCTCAAAAAGCTGTAAAGTTGGCTGAAGAGATATTGAAGATAAACCCTCTCAGCATGGATGCGCTCGATGCGATGGTCACTGTCATATCGGCCGATATGAAAAACAATGCGAGCTCGTCTTATACCCAGAGAGACTTAAATTTATATTCTAATCGTATGATGCGTATTATGAACACGATTGCTGCTACGGGAGATGGTTCTGAATTGCATCCTTTCTATGTGACGAAGGTAAGTGACGAGTACAACTTTATGAGGTATTACTTAGACCTTTGGGAGTTTGGAGGACAGATGGTGGACAAAAATTGTAATGTTATCTTCCTCAAGGAAACGAGTCAATATTATAATCAGAAAAAGATATATTTTGAATGCACTCGAGTTTTCGAATTGGAACAGGCAATCTTTTCCAATAAAGCAAAAAAGAAAAAATCTAAAAAATAGAAATGAAAATAGGTTATACAAAGAAAAGTAGAATGGGAATGATGGCGTTGACATTCAGTGCAGCCCTATGTGCTTCGCTGAATGCAAATGCCGAAACGATTGAAGTACAGAAATTTAAGTATGCTGGTCCTTATCCTGTAGCCACCCCATGGATGGCAGACGATGTGAATGTGAAAGGCGAGAAGTTCTCCTTGGAGAAACTCTTGGATTCGCCTCTGGCATTTGCTTCCTTAAACAAGGGTAAGGAAATCACAGGATTGGTAAGTTCACAGGAGAACGCCTTGCACCTGGCTTCTTTCACTGTGGCAAATACAAGTCGCACAAAGGCAACTATCGCCGTAGAGGGATTGAAGCAATATCGCCTCTATGTAGATGGTGAGCAGGTGAACGTGAATGGCGACAAGGCTGAGACAACATTGTTGCCTTCTACCCACACTGTCATTATCAAGTACTTGACCACCAAGGAGGATCAGCAAGCACAACCAAAGGTGAACGTGACTACGGCCGATGGACAGCAACTCGCTGTGGGTGAGCCATCTTCAGACACCAAGCGTGCCTATAATATTTATGATGTCATTTGTGCTCCAAATTATCCAAGCGTATCGCTTTCGCCTAATGGCAAGTTTATGATTGTTCGCAAAACATGGGTGGATCGCCAAGGCAAGAACCACAGTGTAAACGAAATACGCAACTGCCAGACGGGTAAAGTCATCGCATCCTTGAAGGAAAATGTGAGCTGGATGCCTCGTTCTAACAAGATGTATTTCACACAGAAAGCAAGCCAAAGTTCGATAGAGACAGAGGCGACAGGCGATAAGCAAGTGCAGCTCATAGCCATCAATCCGATGACGATGGAGCATGAGGTGTTGGCTATAGGTGTCCCTGAGGGACGTTTCCTGTTTACCCCAGACGAGAAAACTTTGATTTATAGTCTCACTACCGAAGGTAGAAAGAAGGATGAGCAGGTGTATGACATCAAGTCGCCAGACGACCGTCAGCCAGGTTGGCGTGAGCGCTCTTCGCTCGCCAAATATGACTTGGCTACAGGTATTCTTCAGCCTATCACCTTTGGCTATCACAATACTTATCTAGAAGACATTTCGGCTGATTCTCGTTATCTGCTCGTAGGTAAGAACGAGGAAAGACTTACCAAACGCCCAACAACTGTGACTTCGATTTATCGTCTCGACCTACAGACGTTGCAGGCAGAGAATCTGATAGATAAAGGAAAATTTGTGGGTGGTGCACAGTTCTCGCCAGATGGCAAGAGTATCTTGCTGGAAGGTTCTCCAGAAGCTTTTGATGGAGTGGGTAAGAACGTGGATGAAGGACAGACTCCAAGTATGATTGACAATCAGCTCTACCTAATGTCTATCGCCGACAAGAAGATTCGTCCGCTCACCAAGGACTTCGATCCATGTGTACAGAGCGTGGAATGGAACAAGGCTGATGGCAATATCTATTTCACGGCAGAAGACAAAGACTGTGTGCATCTCTTCCAGTTGAATCCTAAGACGGGCAAGTTCAAGCTCCTCAATACGCCAGAGGAATACATCAAGAACTTCTCTTTGGCTTCGGGTGCTACCGAGATGGCTTTCTCTGGTCAGAGTGCATCAAATGCCGACCGACTCTATAAGATGAACACCAAGGCTCTGAAGAGTGTGCTTGTAGATGACTTGAGTGCTCGCGAGCTAAAGAACATTGAATTAGGAGAGTGCAAGGCATGGAATTATGTTAACTCTCGTGGCGATACGCTCTGCTGCCGTTACTATCTTCCACCTCATTTCGATGCCACCAAGCAATATCCAATGGTGGTGAATTATTACGGTGGATGCAGTCCAACGAGCCGTACCTTCCAGAGCCGTTATCCACATCATGTGTATGCAGCAATGGGCTATGTCGTATTGGTAGTCAATCCAAGTGGTGCCACAGGCTTCGGACAAAAGTTCTCGGCTCGTCATGTGGATACTGCAGGCGAGGGAGTGGCTGAAGACATCATTGCTAGTACCAAGGCTTTCTGCAATGAACATAACTTTGTGAATCGTAAGAAGATAGGATGTATCGGCGCAAGCTATGGTGGATTCATGACTCAGTATCTCCAAACCAAGACCGACCTCTTTGCTGCAGCCATCTCGCATGCAGGCATCAGCGACCACACCAGTTATTGGGGCGAAGGTTATTGGGGCTATAGCTACAGCGAGGTTTCCATGGCGAATGAATATCCTTGGACCAACAAGCATCTCTATGTAGATCAGAGTCCGCTCTATAATGCAGACAAGATTCATACTCCTCTGCTCTTCGTACATGGAACGGCAGATAATAATGTGCCTGTAGGCGAGAGTATCCAGCTCTACACAGCTTTGAAATTGCTGGGTCGTCCTACAGCTATGGTACTTGTAGATGGGCAAGATCACCACATCATCGACTTCGAGAAGCGCATCAAGTGGCAAAATACCATCTTTGCTTGGTTTGCCAAATGGCTTCAGGATGATGGTAGCTGGTGGACAGAAATGTATGGAGATGAGAAGATGTAAGGATTCTTGTGATTCTCCAGAATGAGGATAATATAAATTCTATATAAAAAGCGAGATGGTATTGATTATCCACCTCGCTTTTTTAGTTTTATTTTTTGGATATTGCTTCTTATTCTTGCCATTATCTTCTTCGACCTCGGTCGTTGCTTCCACCTCGTTTATCAGAACTTCCTCTCTTATCATTATTCCCTCGTTTAGTATGATTGTCGTTGTCGAAGTTAGGGTTGAAGCTTTTTTTCTTCTTTCCCTTGAAGAAGCCAGAACCTTGGTCTTTGGCTGCGCGAAGCTCGGCTCTAGCTGCGGCCACTGCGTCGCGGATATTGGCATTGGCAGGCTTGCTGGATTTCAGTGATTTGCCATTGTTGAGGTATTTCTCCTCGTCATAACATCCCACATTACCATATCCCTTAGGGGCAAAGCGTTCGGTATGTCTGTCGTTTCTTCCAGTTCCTCGCTTTCCCTTCGCACCACGACCCACGCCAGGATTGTCGTAGGTGGAGCCTATCGCCTTTTCATCATACTTAACTTCTGGATGGCGTCCTCTTCTGCCGTTGCTATTGTTGGCTCTTCCGTAGGCAGGAGCACCCTTGCCTCTGCCCATAGGTTTGTCGTAAAGCTTGTCGATGAGGTCGGCTCTACCGATGCGACGAAGCTCAGTCTCGATGGCACGACGTTCCTCAGGCTTATACCAGAAGAAGAACATGCGTTGGGCTAGCTTCTCCTTAGGAGTCTTGGCGCTGAACACTGGTTCGAGAGTGTAAGGGTCGTAGCCCGTGTACCATGTTTCGGTAGCGATGGTCATCGGGGTAGGGGTGAAGTCTTGCACTTGCTCTAGATGGAAATCCAATCCCTTGGTGATGACAGCCAATTCGGCCATGTCTTCCTCATGACATCCAGGGTGCGAACTGATGAAGTAAGGAATGATTTGCTGGTTGAGTCCTTCTTCTTTGTTGATCTTGTCGAATATGCGCTTGAACTCATAGAAAAGGTCGAACGAAGGCTTACGCATGAATTTCAGCACCGTGTCGCTGGTATGCTCAGGAGCCACCTTCAAACGTCCGCTAACATGCTTGGTAATCAGTTCGCGCGTGTATTGTCTGGCAGCCTCATTACTCTTTTCGTCTTTGCTCTTATGAAGCAAGAGGTCGTAGCGCACACCACTTCCAATGAAACTCTTCTTGATACCCGGTAGTGCATCAACGGCATGGTAAATCTCCAAGAGCTTGCTGTGGTCGGTGTTGAGGTTCGGACAAATCTGTGGGTTCACGCAAGAAGGACGTTTGCATTTCTCACATGCCTTTTGGTTCTTACCGTGCATGCCATACATGTTGGCAGATGGACCTCCCAAGTCGCTCAGATAGCCCTTGAAGTCTGGCATTTGGATAATCTTCTTCACCTCTTTCAGAATGCTTTCCTTACTGCGACATACCACAAACTTGCCTTGATGGGCAGAAATGGTGCAGAAGGCGCAACCGCCAAAACAGCCACGATGCAAGTTTACGGAGAACTTAATCATCTCGTAAGCAGGAATCGTTTTTCCCTTGTACTTAGGGTGAGGCAATCGAGTGTATGGCAAGTCGAAGGCGGCATCAAGTTCTTCGGTGGTCATCAATGGGAATGGAGGATTCACCACCACATATTTCCCATCCACTTCTTGAATCATGCGCTGGGCATGCATCTTGTTGGCTTCCTCTTCCAAGTGGCGCACATTCTCAGCCTGTCCCTTCTTGTTGTGCAAGCATTCCTCATGACTATGCAGGATGATATCATCATCCTTGTAACCACCCGGAATTTCATTTTCCTTGCAGTAGAAGGCGATTTGCGGCATCTCATGTATCTCTTGGAATGTTTTGCCTTGGGCAAAGGCATCTGCCAATTCTACGATAGAGCGTTCGCCCATGCCATAAAGAATCATGTCGGCACCCGAATCGACCAAGACGCATTTGCGCAACTCATCCTTCCAATAGTCATAATGGCTGATACGACGCAAGGAAGCCTCGATACCTCCGAGCGCTACGGGCACATCGGGATAGAGTTTCTTCAGAATTTGCGTATAGACGATGGAAGGATAGTCAGGACGCATGTCATGGCGGGAGTCTGGGCTGAAGGCATCTTCACTACGCATGCGGCGATTGGCAGTGTAACGATTCACCATAGAGTCCATGGCACCTGGCGATACGCCAAAGAATAGGCGAGGGCACCCTAGTTTCTTGAAGTCACGGAAGTCACCATGCCAGTCGGGTTGCGGTACGATAGCCACTTTGTAGCCATGTGCCTCCAGCACTCTGCCGAGTATGGCTGGACCGAAGGCTGGATGGTCCACATAGGCATCGCCCGAAAAGAGGATGACATCCAACTGATCCCATCCTCTTAATTCGCACTCCTTCTTGGTTGTAGGGAGAAAGTCTGTTAACTTGTAATCCATTCAGTAATGTTTAATGTTTCGTGTTTAATAATCCTTTCGGAGAACTTCTCTTTATTTTTGTGTTCTTCCTTCTTGGTTATTAATCATTAACAGCGTCAGGTTCGGCAGTGGCAGCATTGGCAGCCTCTCTCTTGTCTTTCCAGTCCACATAGAGTAACACGAGGTTGTGAAGACCAAGTGCCTTCATGTTCTGGTTGTAAATAACGTCGAGGCAGAGGTCGAGCAATGCTTTGTCCTGTAGGTTGCTGCTTTCGAGGAGAGAGCGAACGTTGAACTTCAACTTATTGAGCACTTCTTCGTCAATGATACCATTGCTATCTACAAGGTTGCGCAATAACTGATACTTGTCAATAGTTTCTAGGTGCAGGTCGCTAACTTCAATAGAACGTGTACCTGATTGGTTTGCTTGAATTTTATACATATTGCTTTAATTTTTTGTTTATATTATATCTATAGCTTAAAGTATTCCTTTATTCTAATAAATAATTTAAAATACCGCCCATGATACTGTTGCGTTTTTTTTCATCGACGATACATTCAAATGGAAATCCCATGGTGAACACGTGATAATCATCGCCTTTGTATCCTACGGCGGCACTGGTGCCCGTGAGATATTGCATGGCACAGATGGCTGGGTCGGCGATAGGTTTGAGAACCTCGGGATGGGTGGCAGCATAATGATATTCATTGAGTGCTTTGTGATAACGGAAAATCATACCTAGTCCTCTCACGCTGTCACAAGTTTGGGTGACGCTGTCACAGAGAATCGTGGTAGAATCTTCTGGGTTGATACCTTGCACGATAAATTTAGTGCCTGTAGGCTCATAATCAATTTTGAGCACATCCTTCAAGAAGGCTTTTTCTGTTGATGAAGTCATGTCACTTCCTGTGTAGGAACCACTCACTAGGAGAGCACCGCCCCCTTTCGTATATTCTCGAAGTCGCTTTTGCATGGTTTCGCTAAACGACTTATAGAATTCTGGTGTATAACCATCATATCTTTCCAAGCCATTTATTAAATCGACAGCCTGGTATTTCTTTAGAGACACTTTTCCAGAGAGAACCGTTTCACTAGAACAACTTACAATGTTGTATTTACCATTTGTTGCAATGGCGCGAGCATGCTCCATAGTGTAGTCGAAATCATTTCCTGCCACGAAGTTGCCTACCATTTCGTCTCCACAAAAGCCAAGACCATTGAAACCTTCTTTTCCCATTTCTTTGCGGTCGAAGACTTGTTGCTTGCCACTCCAACCTGCAGTAAGTCCATATGTGACCCCTGGATCTTTCTCTAAGTCAAATCCTTGAAAGTATTCATTGTCAATGACTTGAGGGGAGGCTAAGCGGTGAAAGTTGTTGACAATCATCACAGTCTTCTGAGCTGTAGGGGTATAGAGCGCTGAAAGTGTTTCTGAAGGAAAACTTTCCCCACCTTTGTTGATGGCGGTGACCTTGAAGTTATATAGTTTTCCTGGTTCTAACTCTATGTTATATTGAGTTCCTCTCACCACTTTACCATTGTCAAATCCACCTGTTCCTTCTGCTGTATAAACCACATAGGATGTGGCAACGGCTGTTGGTTCCGTCTTATCGATTTGTGGTGTCCAGTTTAGAATGGCCGTACCTTTCCCCTCCATCTCTATAGAGAAGTCCTTTGGGGCAAGTGGCTGTACGGTGTATTTCCTTCCGTGGTTGGATGACACATATCTTAAAATTGTCTTGTAGAGCGAACGGGCTATGGTAAACTTTCCCATTGGATTCTGTGCAATCTTCATGTCGGGGAAGTTCTGATGAGACAGCATTTCGATGATGGCAGATGGCACTTCTGGCACACGTGTCTCAGAATAGTTGCGATCCCACAGGTATCTTTCATTGAAATGACCATATTGGGCGCGCATGTCTTTTACTAAATTCTTGAGTAATGCTTGGGCAAAATCCTTGGATGCTAGGCGAGAGACACCACTGCAAAACATTTCGTCATTGAAGTTGGTGGTACAAACAGCCAAAGAACCAACAGTCGAGCCATCGGAATGAAAACCAGCATCACTGTGTACGGCAAGTGATAACTCAATAGGCACATGTTGACCATCGAGCGCTGGCATGTATATGCTGCCACCTCCAAGCCAATTAGTCATCAAAGAACGTGTATTGATATCGTCGGCATAATCGCTAGCACCTTTTCTTCCTCCATATACACGATAAGGAGCACCAGCCCATTGTGCATAATAGCGAGCGGCTTCGAGGCATCTAGGCAACCCACTGACAGAGTCACCTCGTACAATATTGCCCATTCCTCCACCAAATCTTACGGCATCTGTTGTAACAACTCCTCGTTGTGAGGCATGATTAGTTACCACGACCCGATTGAATTCATTGCACCCTTTATCAAAATCAAATGTTCCGAGATAAACCCATGTTCCACCTCCCATACGCTGATTGACGGTGAATTCTGTGGCTTGTCCTTTGTGATACACGATGTATTTGGCATCGGTAACACTCTTGGGGAGTGTTTGATAACTAACATATACAGCATACTTGCCAGCCTCTAGGAAACGAGGTTGGTAGCTCACCAAGCTGTTACGCTTTCTCTTTGTTGCTTTCGCCTGTCTTGCTGTGCCATCTTTGAACGGGTTTTGTCCATCTACATACAAGGAATGTTTTGCTGCAAAACCTAAAGAATCGCATTGCTTCCATTTTTTGCCGATGACAGTCTCCGTGTAATAAGGACGTTTGAAAGTGTCATCATTATCTATAATAATCTCCCTTTTTTGCCAATCTCTTTCTCTTGGTGTGAATACGATGGCTCCAGCATTTTGGAGCATAGGAATGAGATAAGGCACGACGATAGTTTGCGTGAAAAGGTCTTCGTTGGTACAGAACATATTAGGGCGTTGCCATTTCCAACGATCACGCTCGCTATCATAATATCGACCATGAGATGCCCATACCGAAAGGTGACGATTTTGTAATCCTTCTGTTACGAAGAATGGACGAGATACATTAAACACCCAAGGGTCATCAGCATATTCAATTCCATACCATGCTTTTGAATCTCCATCTAAATAATCACCCGCCACGGCTGTTGGGGTGGGTGTTGATAGGGTAGAAGCTTCTGCTTGATACAGGAATGAAGATAAAAGTAAACTACTTATTAAACAGTATTTTATGTATGATTTAGTATTCAATTTTTGAATCTATATTACCAATTGTGAATTTCTCAGGCTTTTTGCCTTTAAAATCTTTGAAATAAAGTTTGATATCACGCATGTCTTTTTCTATATCACCGGAAGGAAACACAGTCTTGGTGCAACTGATGAGTTTCTTCTCATAATCAACACCAAATAAGAGGATTGGAATTTGTGCTTTCAGGGCAATGAAATAGAAGCCTTTTTTCCAATCAGGATTGAGCGAACGAGTTCCTTCTGGCGTAATACAAAGTACGAAGCTCTTGCGCTTGGTAGCTTCTGCTGCCAATTGATCGGTCATGCTTGTATGTTTGCTTCTAAACACAGGGATACCGCCCATTTTTCGAAAAATAGGTCCCAGTGGCCAGAAAAACCATTCCTTCTTCATTAAGAAATTACTTTTCATCCCCTCAGCATGTGCATAGAGTTGTCCGAGAATCAAATCCCAGTTGCTTGTATGTGGAGCCAGACAGATAATATACTTTTGGGGAAGACTTTCTGTAATTTGTTTAGTCCATCCCAAATGTTTGTATAAATACCATTGACAGAATTTCTGTAACATATTATAAAAGGTATATATTAGGCGAGATTACTGATTTGGTCGACAATCTCACTAACTTGCTTATTGAAATTACTAATCAAGTCTTTATAGTAGAGTTTTGGCTTAATACCTGGCTCTGTGTGGGAAACGCGGTTGATGAAATCATCATTCACCATGACAATGGCAGAAAGAATGCCATCTACATCTTCTTGCTTAGGATTGCCATTATACAAAGAGGCTGCTACGCATTCTGCGAAAAGCGCACTCGTGATGTAGTGAATACTACGTTTTAAATCTCTTTTGTTAGCCATAATCTTACATTCTAAGTTATTAATTGAAAAATATTGCTCAAAGATAGTAATTTTCTTTGTAAAACCATCATAATATTGAAAAAAAACTTCTCATTAACTCATTTTTAGCATTTTTCTTTCCGTATATCGAGGAAAAATCTTATTTTTGCACTGTTTTTGAAGTTTCAACCAATTAAAAATATAAAAAGGAATTATGGAAAAAAGTGCATTGCAGATTGCAAGAGCTGCTTATCAGCCAAAGTTG
>CAVKNU010000037.1:0-19106 GCA_963657465.1 Lachnospiraceae bacterium | reverse complement strand
GGATTAGCTTGAAACCTGCCGGCAAGTTACTTGTATCGATGCCCATAGAGTCCAGTACCTTGATGGAAAAGACATTTCTCCTGCGCTTTGGCTTGTCTTCCTTATCTTTTTTCTCTTTTTTCTTGTCCGACTTTGGCAATTCGGGGTCCTTGCCGGGATCCACTGGAGTTTTATCAACTTCCTCGTTGAGTTCCTTGACCAACTTATCTGCTTCCTCAACGACATCCTTGAACTCCATGTCGTTCATTCGGCGTTCATCAAACTCCACCTCTCCTTTCATATAAGCGGTGGCGTCACTGTTAGTCTTGAAGAGGCGGTGCTGGAGGACTTGGACTACGCTGTGCAAGTCAACATTGGCCTGCTCGCTAAGTTCCTTGGCTTCCTTGGACTCTTGGAGCTTCTTTATTTCCTCCTTGGCTTTAGCCAGTTCCTTTTTTGTCTGGGAATGAGACACACGCTCTTCGTCACGTTCCTTCTTATAGCAGTCTCGTTCACTTTGGAGCAGTGCTTTTTCCTTATTCCAACCTTTTTGTGCCTCCTCCAACTCTTGAATACGACTTTCCATAGACTCAATCGTTTCACGATTGGTCTCTAACTCATTCTCATGCTCTGTCGCCGCATGCTTCAAGCTGGCAATTTCATTGCTAGCTTGAAGGTACATATTCCTGTACTGATTGAGCTGGTTTAATATCATATTCTCTTGTTGTTTCATGTATGCAAAGGTACAAAAAGTTGTAAAGGGTAAAGTCTCACATGTTTTTGAACACGAATCACACGAATAACACGAATAAGGTTCATCATGAAAAAAATTCGTGAAATTCGAGATATTCGTGTTCAGTTAAACACTATATAATCCGTGTGCAAAATTAATAATTAATCATTAAAAATCCAAAGAATCAATGAAGAATCCTAGAAAGATTAATCTAATCGTGGTACATTGCAGTGCCACACGAGTAAACCAGAATTTCACCGTAGAGCAGTTGGAAGCCTGTCACAAGGCACGTGGTTTCCATTCCATCGGCTACCACTACTACATTACCAAGGATGGTGTGGTCTATCCATGCCGTCCAGAGAACGAGGCAGGTGCTCACGCTCGCCACTACAACGCCCACAGCATCGGCATTTGCTATGAAGGCGGTCTCGACGAGAACGGCAAGCCAGCCGACACTCGCACGCCAGCCCAAAAGGAGTCACTAGAAGACCTCCTCTACAGTCTCGCCCTCGACTATCCCGATGCCGAGATAGTAGGGCATCGAGACCTGCCATGGGTTCGCAAGTCCTGCCCTTGCTTCGATGTCAAGGAATGGCTGAAGGAAATTGACTTCCATCTCTAGAAAGACCGAACAGGTCTGAAAAATCCGTGAGATCCGTGGAATCCGTGTGAGAAAACAATCCCATCCCAGCTTGTAGCAATACAGGTTGGGATTTTCGTTATAAGTTCTTAATCAAAAACTCAATAAACTCATCTTTAACATTAGAGATTTCTCCCTTGTCATAAATGGTCAGCAAAGTAACATTAAGGCCATCCTCGCTAACCATCACATTAAGCGTCAAGATTCTTGCACCTCCCCTTTTACCTTTACCCTTGTCAGCAATAGCCATTCTTACTTTTCGAACACCACCTCCAAGGTCATCCCCTTGAAATGGATTTTCGTGGATTTCCTCTAACCAAGTATCATAGTCAGACCTCAAGGAATGATATTTCTTTGCCAGACGTTTAAATTGTCTTTTAAACTCTGAACCATAATCTACATGTACTTTCATCTCAATCCTCCTCATCTAGTTCTTTCAGAAGATCACGAGCATCAGGCAGTTTCCTTCCTTCTAGTTTGGCAAGTCTTAACTCTTGCAAGGCTCTAGTCAAACTTTCCTTGACATAAGCCTGTTGTCTTTCGGTCTTAGTCAAGATGGGTTCCTTCATGACCGTAGTAGAAACCACGCCACGCAACATATTGATAGCTTTACGGATGTTCTGTAGAGGCTGGTTTGAATCAACTGTAACTAATATCTGTTCCATAACTTTTCTCCTTATTTAAACGTTTAAATGAAATTCGTAGGCAAAGTTACGATATTCTTCCGAAACTACCAAGGAAATCGTGGAAAAGTTTGCGCTGGCTTATTTTTTGATATGCTTCACCAGCTCATTCGCCTTCTTGTATTCCTCGTGGCTGCCGATGTCGAGCCAATAGCCTGTAATGGGGTAACGGATTACGGTCTTGCCAGCAGCCACAGCATCATTCATCAAATCGGTGGCATTGTAGAAAGTATTCTTTGGCATTGTCTCCAACAGCTCTCGCTTGATGAGATAGATGCCAGCATTGGCAAAGTAATTGTATACAGGCTTCTCCTTAACACCCTTGATATTTCTGCCCTCAAGTTCGAAGATGCCGTATGGAACGGATACGGAATAAGGCACAGCAGCAACCGACATATCAGCATCATGCTCCTTGAAGTGGAGATAGAACTCCTCGTAGTCGATGTTAGTGAAGAGGTCGGAGTTCATCACAAGCACCACATCATTGTAGAACTTAGGAACGAACTGTGTGGCTCCCATGGTTCCCAAGAACTGTGGTTCCTTGATGCAATCTATCTTCACCCCATTCATTGGTTCTGCGAAATGCTCCTCCAGTTGCTCATGGAGATAATTTACAGTAACAGAGATGTGCTTCACCCCATTCTCCATCAGGCTATCAATGTTATAGTCGATGATTGGCTTTCCTCCAACAGGAAGCAATGGCTTAGGAGTGGTCTCGGTCAATGGGCGAAGACGAACACCCTTGCCTCCTGCCATGAGGACTGCATCGATAGGGAGGTGAGACTTCAGGCAAGACAGATTGATGACATCAACAAGTTTCTTGTCTTCTGAAAGGACAGGCAACAGCTTGATACCTTTCTCCTTCATCTGATGAATGACGGACACTGGTTTAGATTCCGTTTCGTTCAAAAAAGAGAATTGGGTATTTACAGCTTTACTGATATTAGCATCTGTATTTAATCCTTGGATTAAAGCTCTACGAATATCACCATCCGTGATAGTTCCCACAGCCACATTTTCATCATCAACAACAACCAACGACTTCAATGCTCCCATTTGGTCGTTCAACTTACGCAAGCCATCAATGACGGAAGCATTCTTATTAATGATATATTCCTGATTCATAACTATTTCACTAAACCTTCATTTAACATAAGCTCTGCCACCTTCCAATCGAACATCGTGTCCAAGTCAACGGAATGGGTTTCATCCATCTCCACAAAACCTATCTTATGAAACAGATTATAGGTACCTTTCTTTAATGCTTCGACATTCATCACATAGACAGCCCCATTGTATTCATATACTTTTGGCGCATCCTGGCGTCTACTAATGTTGCCGTCTCCTTTTGATGGGGTAAGATAACCATTACTGTCGCTCTCGAAACAATCATAATAAGGATTGGAAGAAGCGTTCTTTACGCTTACTACCATTTCATACTCTGGCGAATACTTCTCGATACATGCCTTAACATCATTTACACTTCTAAATGGAGATGTAGGCTGTAGCAATACGATAGCATCATAATGTTTTCCTTGCTGCTCATAGAAATTGATAGCATGCATAATAACATCGTATGACGAAGAATGGTCAGTAGCCAAACTATCAGGACGCTTGAATGGAACTTTCAATCCTATTTTCTCTACTGTAGAGATAATCTCATCATCATCGGTTGTAACACAGATGTTTTCATCCTTGGTCAATTGACGAGCCGTCTCTATAGCATATTGGATAAGAGGTTTTCCACCAAAAAGTTTGATGTTTTTGTGAGGGATACCTTTACTTCCTCCTCTAGCTGGTATAATATATAAATAGTCCATACTTCTACAATTTTATTTCTTCATCTATGGAATAATCTTGATTTGCCACTCTGCCAGCAACCAAATCCCAGCAAGATGCCTTGATGCCGTTGTCACTGCGTTTTACCGTCATGTTTTCTTCCGAAAGGATTTCCCCTTTCTTGATAGGGCGTTTAGCCACTATACGCTTCAATACTACCTTTGAGATTTTCTTTTCGCTCTGGTTTGGTTGCTTGATGCCATCACCAAGGGCTTGCTCTATATGGCGGATGGTTATAACCATTTCCTTAAGTTCCTCAGGGTTCAAGGAAGCCTTATGGTCTGGACCTTCCATGTTCTTATCGAGTGTAAAGTGCTTCTCTATTATCTCTGCTCCCATCGCAACAGCGGCAATAGGAACTTCTATGCCCAAGGTATGGTCAGAATAGCCTACCTTACATTTGAAGGCTTCTTTCATGGTTAGCATGGCACGAAGATTCACCTCGTTCATTGGGCAAGGATAATTGGTGGTGCAATGAAGTAAGCTGACGGATTTTGTACCAGATTCTAACAATGTACGACGTGCTAAATCTACATCTGCAATATAAGACATTCCTGTAGATAGTATTACATCCATTTGCTTAGAGCCAATCTTGCGCAAATATGGAAGATTAGTAACTTCTCCCGAACCTATTTTCAAGAATGGCAAGTGCAAGTTACATAAAAAATCCAAACTATCTTCTTCATCTGGAGTTGACAAAAACATAATACCAATTTTGTTACAATATTGCTGTATTGAAACGAAATCATCATAACTTAACTCTAACTTCTTCAACATATTGTATTGACTATCTTCAACTCCAATATTATCAGACTGATAAGAAGCCATATCAGCTGTTCTAGTAACAATCTTTTCCGTCTTCCAAGTTTGGAATTTCACAGCATCTACCCCAGCTTCTTTTGCTGCATCGCATAAACGATAAGCTAAATTTATATCGCCATTATGGTTTACACCAGCTTCTGCTATAATAAATACACTCATGTTAGTATTTGTATTTAAGTAAGAATCTTGAATATTTTTCAACCTTATCAGGATTTTTCAATTCCCAATCTTTACATATTTCAGAATATAGCCTTTCATTGAAAATTACCTTTCCTATCGAGAACTGATATAATTCTTTGGAAAATTTACGTTTAAAAGAAAACAAGCTATCATTTTCATCAGAAGTGGTACCACCTCCAAGATGGAACAATTCTGCTCCATTACGCTTTAATTCTAGCGCAGCATGATACAACATATAATTGTTAGGAAGATAATTTAAATACGCCTTGTCACTTCCCGAAAGATGATAATGCGCATAACAGCCATCATACATAAACAATGCTGCCGATATAACCTTATCACCCAATTTAACTACACCCAAGAAATTAGGAATTGCATCTATAAATTTCTGATAATACTGATGATTAAAATAATAAAAGTCATCAGCTTTCAATTTATCCATTGTTTGGTCATAGAGTTTTATAAACTCATCAAGATATTTTTGTTCGTAATCTGCAATAAATTTGAGTCCATTCTTATCACCTTTCTTGATAACGTTTCGGTTCTTGGTATGAATTTCCTTCATCCAAATATCTTCCTCACTCAAAGATAAATTTATTGCCACAGTATATCGGTCGTCAATAACTGTTCCTATCTTAAAATTCTTACTATTCCCTAATAACGGATGAAATCGAACGAAACCACATATATAGTTATCTTCAATAAATGCTTGCTGCATCAACTTATTAGCAGAATTTATAAATTCAATGTCAGACGTATTGAAAATAGGACCTCCATAACCATAAGCTGTCTCAAAGTCTTTATAACTTTCCCCATTAAATTCAAATTTTCTAGAAAGGAAAGGGAAAAGCATCAACTTTTCATCATCTTCTATCACCAATGCTAAAGCATGTTCTTCTATGGAAGACTCATACAAACTAACATAAGACCGCTTAAAATAAATATCTTTCTGTTGGGGGGAAAACCTATCAAGGCATTCATCCCATTTATCTGTAAACAAAAAACGCATTTCTATAAATTTTCTTTTATTGTATCTAAAATCAACTTCATATCACTTACCGTATAGCGTTGATCTATAATAATAGATAATTCCGATTTGCTTAATTGAAAGCCCATTTCCAGTTTCTGTTCATCTATTTCTATTGGCCAATGAATTGGACAAAAAATATTTTTCTCGAATAATTTTTTACGTATCAAATCTCTATTCGGTATAGAAATTGGTATAAACAATGGTGTTATTCCTTCCCTTACAGGCAACAATGTTTTAAGACCCAAAGTAGCTAGTCCCTCCAATATTATTGAGGCATTACGCTGTCTAAGCACCTTCATCCTATAGACCTCTAATTCTTGCAGAGTCCTTTTAGCGTGCTCGCTCATGTCTGTATCAAGGTCATTATCTATCAACTCTTCACCATATTGAAATAAAGAGAGATAAATAGCATCCTCATAATAATCTTTATCTCTATTTTCTTTCAACAAACTCGCAGCTAGTTTATATTGTGCGAACTTGCTTCGAGATGTTGGCTGTGGCAAAGATCTATCTTTAGTGACGACATAGGCCCCATCTGTTACAGGATAAGCCTTTCTAAAACTTGTAAAGCAATAATCAGCTTCAGTAGGGCTTAGAATATCAAATGGACTTTGCACATTATCTAATATTACGATAGCATTTGGCAATATACCTTTAATTTTCTTGATTACATTACAAGTATCAATACAACCAAAATAATTAATGATAAGTATTGCATCATCCTTACCTATCTTACACTTGACATCATCCATATTTGGTATGAGACCATCATCAAGTCGATAATATTCATAAGTTATGCTGGCTTTTCTTATCGTTTGAGGTATGGACGCACAAAGATAATCAGGAATAAAAATTCTCTTATTATTAACACCTTTAGCCTTACATATATTATATAAGGCAGCCCTACCAGAGCTGTAGGTATAAATGCTATAATCGGCTAAATGTGGGGGGGTAATTTGCGTATTATGTGGATTCATAATTTCAAATTCCCCGCCTATGATTTTATAGTTACTCATAAATCCCCCAACAAATATTGTTTAATATGATTAAGTATTTTTTCTGATGTATGACCATCTCCCCAATAGGTATCAACCATTCTTGGTTGGGTCATAACTTTTTTCATACTTACTAACATCTCTTGATACTGAGATGATGAACAAACTACATTTTTACAAACATAACGCCCCTTTTGTCGGTTTCCGACATTTAAAACAGGAGTTCCTATAAAAGGGGCTTCCACGATACCACTAGAAGAATTACCTACCACTGCATCACAATACTTCATGAAACTGAGATAACGTAACTGACCTAATGAAGATACTAAAATACACTTATCTTGATGCTCATCAACATATTGTTTCCATTTCTGATTGATACGATTTCCTCCTAAGTCTGCATTCGCCTTGGTTATCACAAATTGCAAATCATTAAAGGAATCCATTACTGAACAAAAATTATCTATCATTTCTAGATTTTGCTCTACAGACAGAGTCGTTTCTGAATGGAATGTAACAAGTACCCATCTTTTACTTGCATCAATTTGCAGATTCTGAGCCAACTGCACCTTTGACATTAAATTTATCCTGTAAAAACTATCAAGACCAGGTTCTCCAACTGCATATATATTCCTAGTAGTATTTCTCATACGTTCTATACGATGAGCTGAGTCTACTACACCAGGAAAATGCAATGTAGACATCATTGTTACTGCATTTCTTATTTCGTCATCAATTGCACCTTCCGTAATATCTCCTCCAGATATATGAGCTACGGGAATTCCCATAACCAAGGCTGTACCAACTATTGGCAATAGCTCATATCTATCTCCCAAGACAACTATCATATCTGGTTTTAGTCGATTGAAGGCATCAGCCATTCCTATGGAACAAAGTCCCATGGACTTTGATATGCCTACAGATGTCTCTGACGAGAGCAACATCTCTACCTTTTCATCTATATGGTAGCCATCTTCTTCTATCGCTTGATAGGTGAGTCCTTGTTCTGGAGAAAGATGACCGCCTGTCACCACTAGTTGCAGTTGCAAGTCGGCATCTTTGTCTATTCCATCTATCACCCATCTCAAGAGCCCGTATTCAGAACGAGCTCCTGTGATTACGCAAACTTTTTTCATTCTTGATTTTCTTAAATAAGTGGGCTGCGGGGACTTGAACCCCATGGCAATCGGACTATCCATTCATCTCATTTTCATCCATATCAACCCCGATTTGGCTGTGAACAGCCCAGCCGATGCACCAACCCACCGCTCCAAATCGCAGATACTAAATTTCACCATATCATTTGTGTTTTTAAGAAAGTTAAACAATGCAATTATGCCAAGCATAAATTGCGTAAAAGTACAAGCTGTAAAACCAAATAATAGGGTTGATATCAAATCAATGACAATCAAGATCTAAATAATATCTTATTCTTATAACTTTGTCTCCATTATTATTAATAATGACAGCGCAAAGATACTACTTTTTATCGTAACCACCAAGAAATTCGCGAAATTATTATCGTTTTATTCCTTTGGTAAATCTGAAGGGCGGACGGAACTTGGAATATTCACTACTCTATCGGCGAACCAGATGGTATTCTCCAAGCCATCGCTCTCACACTTCTCAAACATAGGCAAGCGATTCATCAACTCCCAGATTGGGCGAGTCATCACACCATTGTCATTGGTCTGTGTAAGGAAGTCTATCTGTGCCTCCTTGTCCTTCAAGATAACGGCATTGAGCCAATAGTTGGATACTGTATCAGGAGAATCTACGAAGAACTCGACGTCATCCACATTCTTGAAATATTCCTCATACTCGGCGGCAACCTTGCGCTTGCTTGCCACATACTTATCGAGGTTCTCCAACTGGGCGCAACCAAGGGCAGCATTGATGTTTGGCATGCGATAGTTGTAACCAATATGGTCGTGACGGAACTCCCAACGATGTGGTATCTTTGCCTGTGTGGTGATGTGCTTGGCGTATGCACCTAGCTCCTCGTCATTGAAGAGCATCATACCGCCTCCACCTGTGGTGATGGTCTTGTTGCCATTGAAACTGATGGCACCTATCTTACCAAAAGTACCGGTGTGCTTGCCCTTGTAGGTAGAGCCGATACTCTCTGCTGCATCCTCTACCAGTTCTATATGCCATTCCTTGCAGATGGCAGCAATCTCCTCGATACGAACAGGGTGACCGAAAGAGTGCATTGGCACACAAGCCTTGATGCGACGACCTGTATTCTTATTATAGCAAGCCAAGTCATCCTCTTCAAAGGCAAAGTCTCTGTCCTTTGGAAGCTCGCCCTTGCGAGTATTCTTGCGAACCTCTGCATTCTTCTGAAGCCAAGCCTTCAAGGAATCAGGAGATAGTCCCATGGTAGAACGGTCTACATCAATGAATACAGGATGAGCACCAATATAACTCAGAGCATTGCAGGTGGCGATGAAGGTAAGTGCCTGTGTGAGCACCTCATCATCTTGCTTTACACCAACCAGCAAGAGGCTCATGTGCAAAGCATTCGTACCACTCACACAAACCACAGCCTTCTTGGCTCCTGTATACTTTGCCATATACTCCTCGAAGCGGTCAACAAACTTACCCACAGAGGATACAAAGGTTGTGTCAATACACTCGTTGAGATATTTCTTCTCATTGCCAACAAATACAGGTACAGCCAAAGGAGTGAACTCCCGGTTGCCGTACACGCTTTTTATAAAATCTATTGTCTTACTATAATCCATTGTTTCACTTGTTTTCAATACCAGTCGTTCACCGGCGCGCCGGCGTCTTTCGGCAGGTCGTTGGTGTCGAGCCGGGGAATCTTGAAGATAGCGTCACCCTCTTTGTCGCTGAGGTCCGCCAGAGCCACATCCGTAGTCATACCGAGCTTGCAGCCGTTCTGCCTCAGCAACTCGATGGTGGCTTCATCGTACGCGCCGTACGGATAGCAGATGGTCCAGTTGTCGGCGTCACCGCCTACCTCCTTGATGAACTCGATGCTCTTCCTGATTTCCAGCTCCTGCTTCTCCTTGGAGAGGGAGTCGAGCCAGTAGTGGTCGTAGCCGTGGCTACCGATATGCATACCGTTGTCCACCATACACTTTATCTGGTCCATACTCATGTACAGCTCGCGCGAGAACATGCCCTCGTCCATGCCCACCGTCTTCTGAAACACGTCGTCGGTGATGATTTTGCGCAAACGCTCGTCAAGCTCCACCTGCAGGAGGCGTTTGATGAAGATGACCTCCTTGGGGTCGAAGCGGTTCGCCACCGCCAGTTTGTCGAAATAGTAGTCGAAGCTCCGTAGGTTCCAGTCCTTGCGGTACTTGTCGAGCTGACGCTTCAGCTCGTCGATGAGCTTCGGCAGCTGCTCGTCGGGAGTGGCAGCGAGGATGAAGTGAATCTTGTTCACGTCGAGTACGGTATTCTCCGTCACTGCCTTCACCGGCGCATAGAACGCTCCCTGGATATGCTCGTGTTCCAAGTAGGGGAACACATAGTCGAAATGGTCCTTGTAAGCGTCGTCGAAGGTGAGCAACACAGGGTGGCCGGGCAGTTTACACCCCCCCCCATATACGATTCAATCACCTGCTCCACCGTAACGAAGTGGTAATGCTTCTTGAGAAACTGCACCTGCTCACGAAACAGTTCAATCTGTAGTCCGTGAATCCTCGGATAGCGCGAATGTACCAGGTCACGCACATAGTGGTACATGACCACCGTAAGTTTTTGATCATTCATAATATGTATTTTAAATTAGGGCTATTGTCAACTATTTGGTCTGTCTTGATCTCCGTCTCCCTTGAATATCACATAATCGATGTCTTTGTCTGCAAGATAGCAGAACTCCATCGGCACGTACCGCTGTTCAAACGGATCGAAATATTCGGGTAATATGGTGTCTCCGCCATTTTCAGCTTCCTTGAATCCAAGTTTGTGGAAACACTCCGGTTCTATACCATGGTTCAGACAGTCGATATATTCCGCATTTTCAGACTTCAACAGTTGCTGGACACTGGCATTAACGTTGTTCACATCCGTAATGTCACCAATAAAATCCATTATGCGGAGTACCCTTGGACCTGCGCTGTCAACATTTCTAAACACAAATACGCCCTTCAACTCATTCCGTTTGTACACACCGAGATAGCGGTATTTGAAAGAAATGTGGTTCTTATACCTGTTCTCGAAATACTCAATATCCTTATAAGGATTCATATTGTGTTCAAAGGTCACCCCATATGGGAAGTCTATCTCCTTCACACAACTGTCAGTCACTTCAGAACACATGTTTGTCATGTCCGGGTCCTTGATGACTTTGAAATCCACAAAAGACTGGTTTGGAATATAATATCTGTTCATGTCACCCATAATGTATCCCAAGGTCTCAGCCAGTTGCTTGTGTATGCCACTGATCCCGAGAGACCCGAACACTTCCGCAGGGTCATTCTTCAGTATATACCGCAGCATGCCGAATCCGATTTTCCCAATCTCCTCATTGTGAACATCATCACGGGTTTTCCAAATAGCTCCCCACTGTACGTTGGGTATGTGGTGCGAGGGGGCGTATTTCCAATTGGAGATATACCCATACACCCCGTCAAACTCTCCTGTCTGCCGGTTCTCAGCCACCACGAACGTCAGATGGTCGCTACCGTCCACAAGATGCTGGAACTTGATGAGTTCATCTGACTTGCTCAAGACATGACCCTTACGCCAGTGTCTGTCTATGAATTCCTTTAGTTTGTCTATCTCTGACAACTCACAAAAGCGATACTTGTAAATCTTCATTGTCGCCTACCCTTCTATCGCGTCAACAATATCCCCAACATTCTCCCAAAGGAGCATCTCTCTTGCGGAGAACTTTGTGCTGAACGTTTTTTGAATCTCTGCCACAATCTGCACATGAGTAATGGAGTCCCAATTCTCAATGTCGTCAGCGGTTGTCTCTTCTGTCAATACGATGCTCTCATCATCAAGCACATCGCGGTACAAAGCCTGAAGCTTCGCTAAAATTTCATGTCTGTCCATATCATTTCCTGTTTAAAAATTCAACATAGCCTATTTCCGGCTTGAACATATAGCAAATGAGCCTATTGTCAAATGCAGGGGCTGGTACTGGCGTGAACAACGGCAGCCACTCTTTCTCATTTAATTCATCGAACACCTTTTCAACATCTTCCACCTCATAACAAACATGATAAGGTGAAACCCCGCGTTTCTTCAACATCTTCAACATAGGCTCGTTTTCCTCAAAAGGCTCAACCAATTCTATATCAGTCTCTCCTTCCTTGTGTAGAAAACAAAGGCGGGTTTTCTGTGTATTGTCATAGATTACCCCCCCCACCACACTGAATCCGAGCAGTTCAAACTGTTCGGTTGTTTTGCCTATATCACCTGTCAAGTAGCCGATGTGGTCTATTTTAAAGTTCATATTGTATTTGTCTTTATGTAACATTCCTTGTTTTGATAACCGTCCAATTCCAACCTGTATCGGGAAGTGGCTGTTCCTTCAATCCTGACGAATCCCAAACTGTCATAATGGTTCTCCACCATCTTGTTCTTGGATGTAGGCAGATACTCGCCGACTATGCGCATGTAACCTGCCTGTTTTGCTTTCTCAACCATCGTATTGAGGGTGAAGTTCTCCAATCCTCGTTTCAACACTCTACAGCTCATAAACCATGTGTCCACAAACAGACTCACGGCATCAACCGGTTTCATAATCACGACGGCTACCAGCCCATTATCTCCAAACTTGTCCTCAAGAGAGAAACAGATATCTATCACATCGGGGGTTTCCGCCATCTCAGTGATATCTGTTTCCGTATAGCGAACCGTACGGAGGTTGAATTGATTGCTCCGTTGACTCAGCTGTGCCACTCTCGGTGTATTAAACTTGGTAAACCCACTCACTGTACACACCATGTCCAGCGACTTCAGGAAATCTGTCTCATTGGTGAATGTCTTGGAAAGTGTGACACGTCTGGCCTCAACCTGATATTGTTTGGTACGGTCTTTGTCGGCAACGCTATAGCTGGCTGTCTCAAAAAGATTCAAGGAATAGAGGTATTCAAGATAATCCTCTGGGTTCTCGGGCAGTTCGGGTACCGTTATTCCCGGAATGTTCTCCCGAACCATATTGCGTTCAAATGGATTGTCGTCGAGAAACACCATCGAATCAAATCCGATGTTCAGAATACTCTGAATAGTACGGATGTTATCCACCTTGGTTTCCCAATTAGCCTGAAACACAGCGATGTCATCGAGTTTCAGTACCATGTCCGGATGCTTTTCAAACGGTTCTTTGGCTGTATCCTCATCGTTCTTTGACGCCACACAGATTATAATTCCTCTTTGCTTCAGTTTCTTTACCCACATCTGAAATTCGGTGAATGCCTTGCCTATGCCAAGTCCATGACCGAGTTGGATACCTTCCAATCCGTCATCTCCTATGACTCCACCCCACACTGTATTGTCGAGGTCCAGAATCAGGCATTTCTTGAATTGCCCCTTAACGGCACATACAATATCCACTATACGACTTGCAACGTAAGGTAGTGCGTCCACGCTCAAAACCATCTCCGTGTTGGTATAGACGTTCGGAGCAAACATGAAGTCACGACCCAATTTGCTCTGTAAACCCGCAATGTCGCAAACAAACAAGTTGGGGTACTCTTGTGACAAGTCCATCAAACCCGTGTTGAGATGTCGTACCTGCCATGTCAGAGATTGCGGCACACGGTTGGCATAGCTGCCAAACACCGTATCGTCAATCTCAGGATAGTTCAGACAAATTATCTTCTTTCCCTCCAACGCAGGATTGGCACATACCAACGCTACAAAGTCAAGCCGTTCCGCCGCAATACGCGTCTGCTCCTCCGGACTTACCTGTGCATGAAGTTCCGCCAACTTATGGGTGCTTTGGAACAGGACGATGAAGTCCGCGTCAAACTGGTACAGGTCGCTCATCGGGTCAAGCAACTGACGCTCCACCTGATTGAATTCGGCTTCGAAGAGTTCGGTGTGAAGATTCCGAATTATCCCCATCCCCTTTATGGCGGTGGCCAACATCTGTGTGGACGTGTCTCCGACAAGAGCCACTCTAACTGTAGGCAACGAGGTGGAGTCTTGTTTAAGACTCTTTTTAAGTTCTTTATATGAAATCATCTTGCATTCATTTTTACCCACTATTCCTATTTATATATAAGGAGTCACATTTTTTGATCCAAGTTCTTACCTTTTTCCTCATGCTCAAAGTTAGGTATAAACTTCTTGATGGATGCCACTATCTCCGCCTTTGTAAAATCTGGTTCTGCAAAGATGCCTTCCAACTCATCGAAGAACTGGTTAATCTCTGGCATCGGGCGGCGTGTCGTTTCCTCCACCACTCCAAGAGCAGAGAAACGATTCATATTGATTTTCTCCCCAGGAACATAGAACTCCTCGTATGCCTTCTCGCCCGTGGTATCGCTCTTGAAGTAAACAACAGGGTAGTTATCGCTCTCATAGCTCATATCGGCAGCATACCTCTTTGCCTCTGGGTCGTTCTGGCATTCCACCTTCTTGAATCCCTCCGCCTTCACGAAATCATCACAGATGGATGAGAAGGTAAGCATCTGCTCCTCGCCCAACTTAGGGAAGAACACCTCGCCACCATTGCCGAGGATGCAAGCCAACATACAAATCTGGCCAGACTCTTCTGGCGATACAAAATATCTCTTGACATCGGAAGGTGCAGCCAAAGGTTGCTTCTTCTGCAAGCGATGTATCCAGCCATCAGGCAGAGAACCATTGGAGAAGGCTACGTTGGCAAAACGAGCGGTAGTAACCTTGAAGTGCTCATTATATGCCATCACGAGGTCTTCCATGATTCGCTTGCTGGCACCCATGATATTAACAGGGTTAGCAGCCTTATCGGTTGAGACGCAGAAGAAATGCTTTGGTGGATATACGCAAAGCAAATCCATCAGTTTCTTTGCCTTGATGTCATTGTTCTCGATGAGAGCCTGTACGCTATACTTGTCTTTCTCAGAACGTACATGCTTATGGGCTGAGAAGTTGGCTACAATATCAAATCCTTTCTCCTCACGGAAGATACGCTCGAAGATTGGGTCAGCAAAATTGAGGGTATAGCAACGGAACTCATCTGGTACATAAAGTCCTTCTGTGCTACGCACGTCGCGTACCAATTCTGCCAATCCATTCTCATTCAAGTCTACCACAACCACGCTCTTTGGTTCAAAGCGCAGTACAGCCTTGATGAAGGAAGAACCGATGGAGCCAGCTCCACCAATCACACAAACCTTCTTGCCCTTGATTTCAGCAGAAAGTTTCTCCTTGTTTGCCTCAATATCCTGAGCGAACATACTTTTCTCACGATGGGTCACATACCGACCGATAAATTTACTGAGATTAAACATGATGATATATGTTTATTTTGTTTTATTATTAGAAGAATGCTACAAATCCCTGATTTTGTCACGAATAGGAATTTGCTGTTTACTGTTATGTTGAATTGTTTAAAAATTCGCTAATCGTACAAACTAACATTGATATCAAACGGACTATCAAAGTCCTTCAGCATCTCATGCTTGGTATCTTTCTCTGAGAGGTTGGCATGCTCGGTTGGTATCTTCCAATCTATACCAAGGCTTTCATCGAGGATAGAGATACCGCCGTCAGCCTCTGGATGATAGAACTCATCGCACTTGTATTGGAACACAGCAGTTTCTGAGAGGACTGCAAAGCCATGGGCAAAGCCCTTAGGGATGAAGAACTGGTGATGATTGTCCTCGGTCAATTCTACAGCAACATGTTTGCCGTAAGTAGGTGAGCCTTTGCGAATATCCACGGCTACATCGAGCACTCGTCCTTTCACGCAACGCACCAACTTACTTTGGGTAAATGGTGGGCGTTGGAAGTGCAAGCCTCGCATCACGCCATAACTACTCATACTCTCATTATCTTGGCAGAAGTGTACCTTGTGTCCCAAGATAGGAGTTACCTTCTCATCAAACTCTCGCTCGCTGAAGCTCTCGAAGAAGTAGCCACGAGAGTCTCGGAAGAGGCATGGCTCTATAATGAGCACGCCATCTATATTTGTCTTAATTATGTTCATAAATAATATGTTTTTCTAATTTAATTTCTTACATAAGATTTTTTCATTACTTTAAATCAAGGTAATCATCATTATCAACTTCTACGTTTTCTATCCCTTGACCTATGACGACCTCAAAGCGTTTGAATAAAGAAAAAATTTCATCTAAAGACATATCTGTCAAAGGACAAAATTTCACATGTTTATTTTCCACTTTGTCCAAGCAAACAAACGCGATATTTCCTTGTGATTCTTCATGTTGACCAGAAACGGATATTGTACAGCCATGACAAACATATCTATCACCATCATACTGTTCGTATGTTTCAACTAAATAATACTGCAAAGAATTACGTTGAAAATCAGTAACATCAGCTGCTGCTGAACCTACTAAATTTTTTATCTGGCATAATAGGTATATTTTACAGGATGTACTCATCTTACTGATCTCAATTGTAGAGGCCAGTGATTCTTAAATTAAGTATAACTGATTGAGTATTTTAAATTTAGAAGCAGTACGATTGTTTTAATTGTAAAGCGACAATCGTAAAACGCTTATTTTACTTTTAAATATTTTGTTCCCCACCGCAGTATCGCTCTGCGCTTGTCGCCACTCGAATGGGGGTGTAATACTTACTGCCTAATTTTCAGGCTTGACCATAAACATATTTACTGTACTATTAAATTCTGAGACATATTCCACAAAATGAGGATTGTCTTTTCGCAATATCATTGCTGCATAATTGTCTATGCCTTCCATATCGTGGATATTAGCTATCATGATTACATATTGTTCATTGTCATTGGCATAAGCAAACCAAGATTCAAACAAACGATTTCGCATTGCCTGTTTTCTATCACCAGTCTCACAAATATAAAGGAGAGCAACCTCGTTGATTTCAAAGAAATTATCAATAATAGCGATTATTGTATCCCGAACCTTTATATCACGAGGGGAACGTTGATTATTTGCATTGATGACATTAAACATATATGCCTCACCTGTTTCTAGTCACATTAATTTTCTGAAGAGAGTGGTTTCATCTTACCAGACATTTACAAATTTTGGTTCTTCTCCTGTGCGAGCAAGATAATCTTGGCGAAGCAATTGCTCTAGCTCTGCCATACGTTGTTTCTTTCTAGCTTTTGCTGCCATAAAACGTTTCATCGCAGCATCACGTTTTGTCCAAAAATCCTTATTCATTAATTCCATATTACCTCCTATTTTAAATTTTGGTACAAAGGTATGCTTTTATCTTGACAATACCAAATATTTTATGGAAAATTTTCGATTTACAGTGTTTCCTCACCCCACACTGCCTTTAGCCTATCTTTCCATAGTTTCAAAGGACAGTTCTTGGTGATTTCGGAATATAGCTTGTTGCAGACATCCACCAACTTGCCAGCAGCCTCGGTTACCTCGTACATAAAAGGTATTTGCGTAGGGGCTTCCTGACGGTAATTGATGTTCTCCAACTCGATTCCTATTCCCATCGTTTCGCCTGCATTCATCGACATGACAGCTACCTTGTCAGGATGAACTTGTTGTTTCCTACGCCAATCTTATAGATGAACTCTACATCGTCTTTATGGTATACGAGGGTTCGGGAGCTACCTAAGAAAAAGGTTGCCCCTGGTTTCAATGAGAAATAAGACTTCATAATTTTATATTATTTGTTCCCCACCGCAGTATCGCTCTGCGCTTGTCGCCACGTTGTCATGATTGAACATTCCTAGGATAAAGGAAAAAATTCCGAAAAGCGTAACAAGGGAAGCTCCTATCAATTGACCTGTTTTCGTCTGACGGATTCTTGCATCTTGTTCCTTCGTCTCTTCTGCCATACGATGGTCAGCTTGCTTTTCCATTACAGTCAAGACCCTATCCATGGAACCTGGAAGCACTTTCTCATACCTTTCAAAATCTTCAGGGGAAGGCAATGGGCCACTCCAAGATTTCTTTTCATAGGCATATATGGCAGCAACAAACTTGTCCTTTTCTTCGTTTGGCAAATCTTGGATAATCTTTTCCAATGTCAAAGTTTCATCTTTACCTGTATGCTTTGCATCATTTGCCATAGGATACCTCCTTTCGATATGTATCTAGAGCCATCCTCAAATCGTTGCCCACAGTCAACCAGTCATTGCGTAATGCCATGACATCATCAGCCAATGTTTTTGGACGTTTGGCAACAGAAGGTCCAAAAATATCAGTAACACTCCCTATTCCTTGAATGTAAGGATTTTGAGCAATCTTTAGTATTCGTTTCTTGAAAGACTCTTTCATTATTCTATCTCCTATTCTGATAATTCGCTGCAAAGATACGACTTTTTATCTTAACCTCCAAGGATTTCTCTAATTTATTGGAAGGGATGTGTTAATTCTATTCGACCATGGAATACTACTTACTTTCAAAGTTAGTAGTACTTACTTTGCAATCGCAGTACTACTTCTTCCGCCAAGTAAGTACTACTGCTCTGACAGGTTTACATTCTTCAAGCTCTTGTTGTGCATCGTATAATGGTCGCCAACCACATATTCGCTATGGTCTAGCTCTTCGGTGATATAGGATGTGGTGTAGATAACCTGATAGCTATCAGCATCATGTTCTTTCAATTTCTCTATCAGCGTGTTTTGGAACTTCTGCGCTCGCTCCATCTCGATTCCCTTGTCCTCCATATTGTCGGCAAAAATGAAGCGAGGGTAGCGCATCCATTCTATGTCGAGAGAAGCAAAGAACAGGGCGAAACGTGCCACCAACTTCAGGAAGAAAGAGGAAGAGGCACTGTACTTATTGTTTGGATTATGGAGAAATACTTGATTACCAGAGAAATCGACCATAAAGTCGGATGGTTGGGCATCGGTGAATGCCTTTTGGCTTTCCTTGTCATGATGCAGGAAATACACACCATATTCTTGCAGCTTAGACATGACGATGGAACGATGATGCTTCTGCTGCGCAGTCTTGGCATCTATCAGCCGTTTAGTTTCTGCCAACTCCTGCTCCAAGATTTCCGTGAGCGTGGAAGCATTGGTCTCAGCGATGACTCCCCGATTACACATTATATATATTATATTGGCTACGAGGTTGCGATTGAAGG
>CAVKNU010000036.1:0-19812 GCA_963657465.1 Lachnospiraceae bacterium | reverse complement strand
AACCGCTGTCAGCAAAACTATCACTCCCATATATCGGGAGATAAAATCACATATTTTCTTCATCTTTTTCGTTCTTGTCACGTTTCAGTCTGCAAAAGTACTGCAAAATTAGGAGAACACAAAATCTTTTCGCTATTTTGCCTTCCACTTCCTCTCTTTCTTGTCACCAAATATATAATATTACCTAAAAAACAAGAGCAAAACCCATCTATATACTTTCTTTTTATTAACTTTGCAAAGTTATTTCGAAATATAATACATTAAGTTTAAACAATAATGAAACAGTACAGATTAGTGGACAACATCTTCGGATGGGTCGCATTTGTCATTGCGGCTTTCGTTTATTGCTCCACAATTGAACCGACAGCCAGCTTCTGGGACTGTCCTGAGTTTATCACTACTGCTTATAAGCAGGAAATCGGTCACCCACCTGGGGCACCATTCTTCATGCTTGTAGGTAATTTCTTCACACATTTTGCTAGCGACACCACACAGGTGGCTAAGATGGTGAACACGATGAGTGCACTCTTGAGTGCCGTCTGCATCATGTTCCTCTTCTGGACGATCACCCATTTGGCTCGCAAGCTCATCATCGGCGACTGGAAGGAAATGACAACCAGCAAGATGATTGCCATTGAAGCATCTGGTATGGTGGGCGCACTCATCTACACCTTCAGCGATACCTTCTGGTTCTCTGCTGTGGAGGGTGAGGTATATGCGTTCTCTTCTGCCTTTACCGCTGTGGTATTCTGGCTGATACTGAAGTGGGAAGACCATGCCGATGAACCTCATAGCGACCGCTGGCTCGTACTCATCGCCTATATGACTGGTCTGAGTATCGGTGTACACTTGCTCAACTTGCTTTGTATTCCTGCCATCGTATTGGTATATTACTACAAGAAAGTGCCACAAGCCAACTTGAAGGGTTCACTTCTTGCCTTGTTGCTTTCCTTTGTCGTAGTAGTAGCCGTATTGTATGGTGTCGTGCCAGGTATCATCACCGTAGGTGGATGGTTTGAGTTGTTCTTTGTCAACGTGCTCGGTTGCCCATTCAATACAGGTGAAATCGTTTATATCATCTGCCTCGTTGCCTCTGTTATCTGGGGTATCTACGAGACATTCAACGCTACTGAGAACAACCAGAAGAAGCAGAATATCGCCTTCATCCTTGGCTTCGGTATGCTCGGCATCCCATTCTATGGCTATGGTTGGAGTGCTGTTATCTGTGGTGTCATCGTGATGGCTATCCTTTGGTTTGTACTCAATTACAAGCGCAAGAAGGAAGTTGTTACAGGTGTAGATGAATCTACAGGCATCACCAAGAAGAAGATGCAACTCTTGCCTCTTATCTCTGCCCGCGTCAAGAACACCACATTGCTCTGCATGTTGATGTTGATGATTGGTTACTCTAGCTATGCGCTGATCGTCATCCGCTCATCAGCCAACCCTCCTATGGACCAGAACTCTCCTGAGGATATCTTCACACTAGGCAATTACTTGAGCCGTGACCAGTATGGCGACCGTCCTTTGTTCTATGGTCAGGCATACACTTCGCAGGTGGCTCTCCAGGTGGATGGCAACATGTGCAAGCCTGTCATGAAGGAAGGTGCACCTATCTACCAGCGCAAGGAAAAGGCCTCAAAGGACGAAAAAGACTCTTACTTCGTAGTAAGTCACAAGAATAAGTATGTATATGCACAGAACATGCTCTTCCCTCGTATGTATGATGCGGCTCATGCCAAGGCATACGAAGAGTGGATGGGAGGCGTGGAAGGTAGCCAAGTGCCTTACGACCGCTGCGGTGAGAACATCATGGTGAAGATGCCTTCACAGATAGACAACATCCGTTTCTTCCTCTCTTATCAGTGCAACTTCATGTACTGGCGCTACTTTATGTGGAACTTTGCCGGACGCCAGAACGACATCCAGGGCAATGGCGAGCCTGAACATGGCAACTGGATTACAGGTTTCTCATTCATCGATGATGCGATGTTGGGCGACCAAAGCAAGATGCCAGACGACTTGAAGGCTAACAAGGGACACAACGTGTTCTACTGCATGCCTTTGATTCTCGGTCTCATCGGACTCTTCTGGCAGGCTTGGTACACTCGCAAGCGCAAGGTAGTGAAGAACGGCGTGGAGACTGAGGAGGTTCTGCCTATCGGTATCCAGCAGTTCTGGGTGGTATTCTTCCTGTTCTTCATGACAGGTCTTGCCATCGTCATCTACCTGAACCAGACACCAATGCAGCCACGTGAGCGTGACTATGCTTATGCTGGTTCATTCTATGCATACGCTATCTGGTGCGGTCTCGGTGTACTCGCCATCCTCGACCTTCTCAAGAAGAAGGCTAAGCTCAGCGGTACTGCCGTATCAGCCATCGTAGCTGTAGTGACCTTGCTCGTACCTATCCAGATGGCATCACAGACTTGGGATGATCACGATCGCTCTAACCGTTACACCTGCCGTGACTTCGGTCAGAACTACTTGATGTCACTCCAGGAGAAGGGCAACCCTATCATCTTCACCAATGGTGATAACGATACCTTCCCACTCTGGTACAACCAGGAGGTAGAAGGCGTAGGAACAGATGCCCGTGTATGTAACTTGAGCTACTTGCAGACCGACTGGTACATCGACCAGATGAAGCGTCCTGCATACAACTCACCTTCCGTGCCTATCACATGGCCACGACTCGACTTCTGCTCAGGTACCAACGAATATGTACAGGTAGAGCCAGAGGCTAAGCAACAAATTCTGGAATTCTACAAGGAGAATCCAGAAGCTGCCAAGAAACAGTTTGGCGCAGAGCCTTTCGAACTGAAGAACATCTTGAAGTACTGGGTACGCAGCAAGAATCCAGACATGCACTTCATCCCAACAGACACACTCTATCTCACTATCGACAAGAACGCCGTGAAGAAGAGTGGTATGTTGATGGCTACAGATACCATCCCTGACAAGATGGTTATCTCTCTCGCCGGCAAGAACGCACTCTACAAGGGCGACTTGATGATGCTGGAGATGTTGGCTCAGAGCAACTGGACTCGTCCTCTCTATGTAGCCATGACCGTGGGTGAGGACAACTACATGAACTTGGGCGACAACTTCGTACAGGAAGGTCTTGCCAACCGTATCACTCCGTTCACCACCAACAAACCTGGGGCAAAGAACTTCGATACCGAGAAGGCATACCACAACATCATGACCCGATTCAAGTTTGGTAACTTGAAGCAGAAGGGACTCTACATCGACGAGACCACCATGCGCATGTGCTATACCCATCGTCGCTTGCTTGCCCAGACAGCCCTCCAGCTCATTGCCGAAGGCAAGAACAAGAAGGCTCTCGACATCTTGAAGAAGGCAGACGTGGAAATTCCTCCTTACAATGTCACCCTCGAATACTTCAGCGGTGGCCTTGACATGGCTCGTGGTTGGCTCATGACTGGTCAGAAGGCTAAGGGTAAGGAATACTTGGAGGCTGTATGGAAAAATGCTTACCAGTATCTCAACTATTACCTCTCTCTGCCTAATGACCGCTTCTTGCAGTCCTCCCTGGATTGCCAAAAGCAAATGATGATTATGCAAAGCATCAGTGAAGTTGCTGGTATGGTAAGTCCTAAATTGGAACAGCAGTATCAGAAGCAGCTCAATGCGCTCTATACGATGTACGTAGGACGTGGTGGCAAAATGAATGATGCAGCCAACTAATCCATCTATAAAACTTATAGGGCAACCCACCATATCGTGGTTGCCCTATAATTATCTTTTTCATATCCCTAACCATTAAACATTATTTCAAATGTTTATCGAACAACCAGCCAAGTGGCTAAGATGGCTTTATCCAAAGGCAATTTGGAGAATGGACCCCAAAGAACATGCTGTCTATCTGACATTCGATGACGGTCCAATCCCTGAATCCACTCCTTTCATTCTCGAAACACTCAAAAGATACAACGTGAAAGCCACCTTCTTCATGGTGGGAGAAAACGTATTACGCCATCACGACCTCTACAATGAGATCGTGAAAGAAGGGCATCAAGTGGGCAATCACACCTTCAACCATATCGGAGCTTTCAAGCATCGTGTGATATCTTATGTATTGAATACCAATAAAGCCAACGAACTGATACATGCGCATCTCTTCCGCCCTCCACACGGATGGATGAGACCGAGTGAGTATTGGTGGCTGCATCGCACTTACAAGGTCATCATGTGGGACTTGGTTACCCGTGACTACTCGAAATGGCTAACGGCAGAGGATGTAGTCAACAATGTGAAGCGATACACCCGCAATGGCAGTATCATCACTTTCCACGATTCGCTGAAGAGTATCGAAAAGTTGAAGACAGCCCTTCCACAAGCCATCGAATGGCTTCAGGAACAAGGATATGAGTTTAAAACATTTGAATAAGAGGACTTCGTCTTCTATAAAAGACGCTATTTCAAGATTATGAGCAAAAGAATCAATAGTTATCAAGCTGTGGCAAGCTTTGTGAGAGGTTTCTTCGAAGCGTATGCCCGTGGCATCATCGACGCAAACATCGAGGGCAACGACTTCCAAAAGAAGAACGACCCTAAGGAAATCAAGCAGATGATGCTGGAGCATTATGGCGAGGTGAACCAATACTTCTTCGACATCATGTTCTCTACCCTCGTGCGCCTCAACTACAAGACCGCAGAGGAAGCCAACGAGCGCATGCAGAAAAACTTCGACAGCATGAAGCAAGCCGACCCAACCTTTGAGCCTTCCATGCTCGACTATCTGCGCATCGCTTGCAAAAGCCCTCAACTCTACAAGGCTATGGAAACCGAGTACAAGCGCAATTTCACTTGGCTTTTGCAGGGCAAGTTCACAAGTTTGGAAGAACATGTGCGCGACTATACCCACGGCATCCTCATCAGCCTTGCCGACGAGCCTATGGCGATCCACTTATTGGTGCGCATCATCGTAAAGGCATACGCAGCAGGCCTGAAATGTGGCAGCAAGGAGGGCGAACAGCATCAGCTACACATGCCTACCCTACATGGCATGCTCCTCAACAACGTGAATATCCTACTCAACGAGACTCCGCTCAAGAGTAGCACAGAAGACCCTGTAGCCCTCTTCAAAGAGGCTTGCAAGAACCAAGAGGAAAACATCAATGTACTCTTCAACACATTGAATGATGCGATGAAAGAACTCGCAGAGGAATAAAAGTTATCGTACAACAGCTGATGTGCAGCCGCACAACAGCTGAAAGACAACCGCCCAACAGCTGTTGTGCAAGCGCACATCAGCTGTTGGGCGGTTTAGTTACTAGTATCTTCGGAAGACATCACTAGGGTGACTGACCCTAGTATCCTAGTAGTCTTCTACTGCATATCATATACTACCTGCATGAGTTTCTTGCCAAGTGCATCAGCCTCTTCCATAGTAGAAGCCTCGCTATATACACGGATGATAGGCTCAGTGTTGCTCTTGCGCAAGTGTACCCACTTATCAGGGAAGTCGAGTTTGACACCATCAATGTCAGTAACCTGTACATCTTTCTCCTGACCATACATTTCCTTTACCTTCACGAGGATAGCATCCACATCGGTAGAAGGTGTCAAGTCGATACGGTTCTTGGCAATGAAGTAGTTAGGGAAAGAAGCACGAAGCTCGCTTACCTTGCATCCCTTGTGAGCCAAACTGCTCAAGAAGAGAGCGATACCAACGAGGGCATCACGACCATAATGGCTCTCTGGATAGATGACTCCACCATTGCCCTCACCACCGATGACTGCATGAACATCCTTCATCTTTGTGGTGACATTCACCTCGCCTACGGCTGCTGCTGTATATTTGCCACCATGCTTCTCTGTAACGTCACGGAGCGCACGGGTAGAAGACAAGTTGCTAACAGTATTGCCAGGAGTCTTGCTGAGTACATAGTCAGCTACGCTGACAAGTGTATATTCCTCGCCAAACATCTTGCCGTCCTCGCAGATGAAAGCCAAGCGATCGACATCAGGGTCAACTACAATACCCATATCATAGCCACCTTTCTTCAACTCGTCCATGATGCCACCGAGATTCTTCTCCAATGGTTCTGGATTGTGAGCGAAGTCGCCGTTAGCCTCACCATTCAAGAACTTGTACTCTACGCCAAGTGCATCGAGCAACTCAGGGAGGATGATGCCACCCACGGAGTTGATGGAATCGACGCAAACCTTGAAGTGAGCGTTCTTGATAGCCTCCACATCGACAAGCTTCAATGCCAACACTGAGTCGATATGACGCTTATTGAATGTATTGTCCTCTGTATATTTACCGAGATGATCTACATCCGCATACTCGAAGTCTTCCTTCTCTGCGATGTCAAGCACCTCGTTGCCATTGTCCTTGGTCAAGAACTCGCCCTTCTCATTGAGAAGCTTGAGGGCATTCCACTGACGAGGATTGTGAGAAGCAGTGATGATGATACCACCTGCCGCACCACTCATGGTAACAGCAAGCTCTGTAGTAGGAGTCGTAGCCAAGCCGATGTTCAAAACATCGTAGCCCATTCCCATCAAAGTACCACAAACCACATTCTTTACCATTTCGCCAGAGATACGTGCATCACGACCTACGACGATGGTATTGCTCTTAGAAGCACCGCTACGACGAATGAAAGTAGCGTATGCAGAAGTAAACTTCACGATATCGAGCGGATTGAGAGTATCGCCCGCTGGACCGCCGATAGTACCGCGGATACCAGATATAGATTTTATAAGAGTCATAATATTATAGATATTTTATCGACCTCTACGCAATGTCAAGTCATAAAGACAAGCATAAACACTTCCAGAAGCTTGTGTCGTACCATACGTGTGAGGTACCAACAAGCGAACATGCGCAACCTTCTCACCCTCGCCATTGCCACGGCCAATCTTCACCCAAGAAAATGGAGTGAGCCAGCCACTAGGTACATAACCAGTTGTTCCACTATACGAAGAACTATTATAAGCTGTAGCCATCAAACTAGTGGATGTATCGAAAGCAGCACTAAATGTACCCGAAGTATTGGTTACACTCATCTTATCTGTGTAGTAAGAATAAGCAGGCACATTATTAGACAACTGTAAAGAGTTGTCACAGATACGAGCCTCAGTATTGAGATTATATTCATCGAAACGTACAAGAACATCGGTAGTTTCTCCCTTGTGGATATAGTCACCGCATCCCTGGTCGATGACCTGCATATACACACCATTGCTCTCGAAAAGGACATATTCATTCTTACCGCTTGTCGTATCGGTCAGAGTCACGCCCGCCTCGAAGCGTTGCTTAAATACAGCTTCAGAAATAACCGTTATCTTCTCATTACGTAAGAAAGCATTGATAGAGTCGCGCTCACGATTGCGCTGATCGGCATACGTTTCATTGTCATCACATGCGGCAAATGAAAATACAGCCGCAAAAGCTATCATTGCAAATAAAAATTTCTTCATTCTTGTCTGTTATATATATGATTTACTGGGCAAAGGTACAAAAAAGATAAGAGACCAGCGAGAGAAGTGAAGCGATTTTATTATTATTTAATAGACTTTCATAAAGTCTTGTATCGCCGCCATCGCTATTTGCTCTGCTTTTTGAATGTTGCAATACAATTTTCCCCCCGAAGCATTGAGATGTCCACCACCATTGAAATACTTCTCTGCCACCTTGTTGCAAGGGAAATCATCTACGGAACGAAGGCTCACCAACACGAGGTTTTCTTTCTCTGTATCCTCTCGCAAGGAGATGGAAAGTTTCATGCCCTTGATTCGGAGTGGTTCATTTACAAGTCCTTCCAAGTCGCCCTTGATGAAATGGAACTTTTTCAACTCTTTTCTCGTCACACAATAGTAGCTCGCATGCAAATCATCAAAGACATTCAACTTCTGGCTCATCAGATACCCACGGAATCGAATGGCCCATGGACTGCTATTATTGAATACATTGCGATATATCTTGTCCTTGTCAATGCCCTTAGTCAACAACTGACTAATGATTAAATAAATGGCAGGGTCTGTGGAGTTGTAAGTAAATCCACCAGTATCGGTCATCATGCCACAATACACGCATTTCGCCCAATCCTTATCCATTTTTTCAAACCCTTGAAGTTGCCATACCAATCGGAATACCAACTCACTAGCGCTACTCATATGAGGCTGGGAAATCAGCAGGTCTGCCTCCAAATTAGGTTTAAGATGATGGTCGATAACCACACGCTTGGCAGAGCCTAGGCTCAAGGCTTCCTCCATCTCATCGGTACGTCCCTTGGAACTAAAGTCAAGGCAGAACACAAGGTCGGCTGTCTCGAAAGCCTGTCGCACCACTCCTGGTTGCTTGTCGTATCTCACGACTTTATCACAACCCGGCAACCATTGCAAGAAATCAGGCATGGCATCTGGCAAACACACTATTGGTTCCTTTCCCAACATCTGCAAGTACTTACACCATCCCAAAGAAGAACCAATGGCATCACCATCAGGCGACTTATGACAGCATATCACTATACGGCGAGAAGCCGCTATCATCTCTCGAAGGGTAGCGGCTTCTTGTTCTGTTATTATATTTATCTCCATTAAAGAAGTTTTTGCTTCTGATTGTTTAGAAGAGTTTGTTTGGGTAAACGCCCTCGTCGATCAAGCTCTGAATCTTATCTACTACGCTCTGACGATCGGCAGCATAAGTTACACCAAACCATTTACTTGTGGTATCGAGAACCTCAACGGTAGCAGTACCGTCATTGATGAGTTTGTTAACCAACAATGGGATAAAAAACTCAGCCTTCTTGTTCTCCATGTTCTTAGGATCGCTCAAGAATGCCTTGAAGTATTCCTCGCTGTGCTCGAAGTAGTCTGGAGTGAAGCCCCATACATTCATAGATACAGGAGTATTATCCTCGACAGCAACCCACTTGCCTTCCTCGTCCTTGTAAGAAACCTTACCGTCGATACGCATAATCTCGGTGCGCTCTACGCAAGTAGTCAAGTGACCCTCAGCATTCTTTGAACAGATACCACGAGCTACGGTACCATTGTCACTCAAGGTATTGCCTACACGGAAGCCAACCATGGCATAGGTATTCTTGCTACCCTCAGGAAGCTCAGAAAGGAACTTGCCGATAACCTTAAAACAGTCACGGTTATAGAAGTCATCGCAGTTGATTACACAGAAAGGTTCCTTGATGATGTCCTTAGCCATCAATACAGCATGGTTAGTACCCCATGGTTTCTCACGACCTTCAGGCACAGAGAATCCCTCAGGAAGCTTATCCAATGCCTGGAAGCAAAGCTCAGCTGGAATATGTCCCTCATATTTTGAAAGAATCTTCTCACGGAACTGGTCCTCGAAATCCTTACGGATAACAAAAACAATCTTACCAAATCCTGCCTGGATTGCATCATAAATACTATAGTCCATGATGGTCTCTCCGTTAGGACCCAGACCATCGAGCTGTTTCAAGCCACCATAACGACTGCCCATACCAGCAGCCAAAAGCAATAATGTAGGTTTCATAATTTTATGTATTTAATAGTTGATAGTTTATGTTCAACGATGCAAAAGTACTAAAAAAAAAGAACCTAACAGCATGTTTGTCTTCTTTTTTTTGATTTACATCAACATTTAGCGTATTTCCATCTATAGCCAGACACGCCACTAAACTTAGAAAGGATAGCCTACAGCCAAGTGTAACCCTTGCGCATCCTTAAATCGCGGAATGTTATAGAATCCCTTCTTGCCTGTATCGTATGGCACATGCAATCCGATGCCCCAGTCCACTCTTATCACAAACATACCCATGTCATAACGCACCCCCAAACCGGTGCCAACAGCCATCTGTTTGTAGAAACTGCCCCACTTAAACTGGCCATAGTCAGAGAAGTCACCGTCTTTCATCCACACATTACCCGCATCAAGGAACAAAGCACCATAGATGTCGCCCCAAATATGAGGACGGTATTCCAGGTTGGCTTGCAATTTGATGTCACCCGTTCGCAAGATGTTGGCATATTTATTATTCAACACACGATAATCTTGCTCTCCAGGACCGATGCCTCTCACACTAAACGCACGAATACTATTGGCACCACCCACATAGAACATCTCTGTATAAGGTGCCTGGCTGGAATTGCCATAGCTCCATATAACTCCCGCATTGAGGTGTCCCACCAAGGTTGACTTTTCATTCATACGCCAGTATTTCACGAAATCAGTCTCCACCTTCACAAACTGTGAATACTGATTCTTAAAGAGTTTCTTATCCTGTTCATCCCATTTCTTGCCTGCTGCCAAATATCCCAAAGACAACAGGTTGCCGGCTTCACTAATCGTTGTTGACCAAACGATAGGATTGCGATATTTCTGTGGACTGTTGTAGGTGTAAGTATAACTCATCTTTGGCACAAAGCGGTCGGCCATGGAAGTGAGCACATACATATTATTGGCAACAATGCTATCAAACTTCTCCGAAGTAGAATTCATATATTCATACGACAGAATGAGTGGACTAAAGGAATAATGATGCTGATAGGATGTTGCCCAATTGTAAGTCAATTCGCCCGAAGCCACATGGCGACGGAAATAGCCCGCACGATTCAATATGTTCATCGAAGCCTTGACAGTAGTAGTTGGCGTACCATAATAACGATGTGGCATATGCCCTTTTCGGAAGCGACGCTCGTTTTGTGCCATCGTGCGGAAGGCATTCCAAGGAGTGATGATGTTAGGGAAAGACAATGACACATCCGAACCAAACTCATAAGAGTTGATCTTACTGGAGCTACCACCCTGCGTCTTGATAGTTTGCCATTCGTGCGAACCATGCAGATTGATATCCAACTTTTCTCCACCACGGAAAGCATTGCGCTTGGTGAGACCTACAACTAATTCAGGTCCCACCCTACCCGTAGTCTTGCCCTTGGCATTTGCCTCCACATAGAAATCGTAAGGTTTGTCAAACACCAAGTCGATATTGGCATCAAGGGTATCACGATAAGCCACATTGCCCAAACTATCCTTTACCTCTGTGGCACGAGGGGTAAACTGAATATTGGTGTAACTAAACAATCCCATCGACTGCAAACCCGACTTAGCCAAGTTCTCATTATCAATCTTATAGAGACTACGAGGACGAAGTTTGAGTTCACGCAGCACGACTCCCGCACGAATAGGCATTTTCTTGCCAGCATATCGAAAACTCAGATAGCGGCGCACGAAAGAATCTGTCATCTCTTCCATAAACTGCTTACGGAAGTTGATGTTGATATTACCGATATACCATTGGCGCTTTACCTCTGGTTCCACGCTATCCACCATCATCAAGCGCATCTGTACCTTGCCTGGCACATTCACCGTGTCAGCCAGATAAGAAGCATACCCATTTTGATAGTAATAATAGCCATTGTTGCGGAACAGACGAGTTAAGCGTTGGCGCTCTTGTTCCAAACGAGAGACATTGAATGGTCCTCCCTTGGCAATGATAGCATCCGCCTTGGTAGAATCAATGAGGTGCTTTCCTTGTTCTGGGAAGTTGAGATAAGCAACAGAATCCAAAGTCCAAAGATGCCCCATATTTACCTTATAGGCCACCTTCGCCTCTTTGGGATTCGACTGAGTCAAAACCTCATAATCCACTTTTCCATTAAAATAGCCCAATTTGTCCAATTGGTTCTCTGCTACCTGGGCACGAAGCTGTGGATTCACATTCTCCATCAACTTTGGCTTAGAACCAAAAACCTTGGTTATCCATTTAGCCAACCCTCCTTCCGATTGTGAGAAGGCATTCCAAACCCATAAGCGAACAGGAAAAGGAGTACGATAGTAGCTACTACCCAGAAAGGCTCCATTAGGCGCTGAAGCCAAGGCATATTCCATCTCCTCCTTCACTGAGTCGGCATAAGAACCTTTCTCATAATTAGTATATTCGATAGGTTTCAATCCCGTAAACAACTGTTCCCCATCCTTCAAGGCACTAGTTGATGAACAGCCTGTCAACAAGTGTCCCGACAACATAATACATGCTGCCATATATATAATAATGTGAAGTTGATTTTTCTTTCTCATTTTGCACTCTTCCTTTTTATTTCATCTTCAATGGGTCAAACATTTGTGTTGCCTTTGGCTTATCCAAGGAATCTTTTTTCTGTCCTTCAGCTGCTGCAGGTATCACCTGAGTAGGAGTCTTAAAACGGAAAATCTCCTTAAAACTACTCAGCTTTCTGCGCCATGTAAAACCACCACCATACTCACCAATCTGACCTTCCAGCCAATCGTAAGTATTAGCCTTATAGAAAGCACGTACATACATACTGGCTCCCTCGTTCAGACGATATTGCAACTCCACATTGTTGAAGAACATATCATTATTGTTGGCTGTATTCTCCAGCTCCGCACCTGTAGAAACTTGTCCACCAATCGTGAAACTCAGTCGGTTATTGAAGAATCGCTTTGCAAACTTAAAGTTGTAGTCGGTATGCATGCCTCCTGCAGCATTCGTGGTGTTATCCACAGACATACCCACGTCCACACCAATAGAACGCATGGCTGTGCCCGCAATATTATTGATTTCCGAGTTGAGGAAAGAAGTCAAGGCACTGTTCATGGAGAACGAGCTCATGCTTCCATTGGCTAGATACATACCCGATGCCAACATGGTAATCGCTATTTTTCCTCGTTCCTCTACACTCATCGAACTCAATTCATCTTGTATCGTTGCATCATTAGAAGCGGATATGATAAATTGAATACCTGGCTTTTCCAATGTCTGGGTCAGTTTGACACCGCACAAGAAATCCACCGAACGCCCATTGCCTTCGCCTTCGTTTACGGTTGTCTTGATGTTTTCGGTCGCTGTGATATTCAAGGTAGGATTCATCGGATCACCCGTGAACTGAATGAAACTACCATCCTGAATATTGAATGTCTTCAACGGAATGATAGGCAAAGAATACTTCATCTGACCATTGTTCAAGGTGTACTTACCCGTCAAGAGGATGCCGTCTGCCGGATTATAGCGCATCTGCAAATCACCTCCACCCATCAAATCCACATAGTTGGTCTTATCTGCATTCAAAGCACAAAGGATATGGGCAGACTCATCGATAGACAATCCCAGTATCATATCAAATCCCTCTAGAGGCGGACGAGTTACAACTATCTCCTTACCGCTCTTGAAATCAGTAAACTTCACCAATTCATCCAATTGGGTATCCGTTGTCAGTTCTGATTCACGCAAGATGTAAGTCATATCGGTATTACCCAATACATCCAACTTTCCTCGCATCTTGAGATTAGACACCTCACCTTGCATTGTGCCCATAAAGTTGACATACGCCTTACCAAATGCCTCCGAACGTGCATTTTCCTTCGCATCAATCAACAAGAAGTTTTGAGCACGCATACGAACATTCAGCATCATACGACTGAGGTCTGCGAAGTCAAGGCTTCCCTGCAGATTGAGCGGACTCTCATTATTGGCATACATCATGAAGTTCTCAAAGAGCAACTTGCTGTCTGTAATTCTCACTGGGTCGTTGGCAAATCGCATCGACACTCCATATGGTACACTCACCAAATAAGCAGAATCAAGATATACCTCACCGTCAACATCCAGGTTGTTCAATGCTCCCTTCAATGTCAACGCACCTTCTCCATAGCCCTTCAAACCAATGATTTGGTCTGGCACAAAACCATTCACAAAGTGGAGTGGCAATTTTCCTAGCCCCACCTCTGCATCCAAAAATCCATTGCCTTCCGACTTATAAGTACCTTTCACGGTAGCCACTTCTTCCTCTTCATACTCCAAGATGCCATCCACATAATGCGAACCATCGCTCTTTGGCATGTAGGTAAATTCGGCACCAACATTACCCATCGCACATTTCTCATACACCAAGTTATCAACCTTCAGATTAGAAGAAACGGCCAACTCATCTTTGGTCTGTATCACATGGAAGTCGCCATCCATAATGCCAGAAACATCCGGCATATAAGGAATCACACTCAGAATCTTATCCAAATTAAAGTTGCTCATGCTGACAGTAATGTCTTGCAAGGCATCCTCATTCTCATCATTCGAATAGACACGCACACCCATACCGCCAGAAGCCTTGAGTATAAGGTCTGCCGATACACGACCATCATCCGCCAACATCAGATAATTATCTTCATTGGCAGTAAACTTCTTGTATCCAAACACAGGATGGGTATCTATCAAAGCTAGTTTCACACCATTTGGTTGCAACATGGCTGCCAGTCCCACATCCACTCCCAATCGGTTGTTGGCATCATAGATGCGAGCCTTGATGTTAGAGCCCAAATCCTGCACCTCGCCATCCACCAATGCACGGAAGGCATATTGAGGATTATTCTTGTTGTTCTGTACACGTGCAGAATAGCGGATGGTATCTCCCTGTGTATGCACGAGGGCACGAATGGTATCGAGTTGGATACCACTAGCCACCAAAGAATCAATATTGAGATATCCGTTCAAACCAGCCACTGGCGAAGCATTCAAGTCCATTTCCACCGACTTGAAATGATATCCCATATATTCTATGAATCGAGATATGAAATTAGACTTTCCTGTAGAAAGGTAGATGTGGCCTTGTGGAAAACTGTTTCGTATCTTCACTTGGTCGATACGACGGTTTTTCAGTTGCTTCATCATTTCCTTCTGTAATCCTTCCAGCCTACTTAGCAACATCTTATAGCCACCATGCGCATCCATATTGAGATGGAAATCACCACAGTCTGCTATCGCATGCGTCGTATCTCTTCGGGTAAAGACATCCACATTCACCCCTACTGGACGATAGGTCTTGTCACCAGTCTTCAGGGTGATATCGCTCATCGTTGCCCATATCTGATGATTTTCTTTCAGGTTGGATTGTAAATCCACATGCCCACAAAGTGAAGCATCCATCGGTTTCTTGGTAAGTTCCAATAGATAGAGATTGGCATTGCGCACATCGGCAGTCAAGGTGGCTTGGATATTCTTCGTATTGGTAAGAGCATTCACCGTTACCACACCTGTCAGATATTTATTCTTGCTATCTACGTCTGCTTGTATTCTTCCATTGGCAATATGGGCCTGTGCCTTCACATGGTCTAAATGATATTTGCCATAATGCAATTGGTTCACATGGGCATCCGCCGTCAGTTTTGTCTTAGGAGAGAAGATGTCTGTTCCCACACCTTTCACATTGGCAGAACCCGTGAAGGCATAAAGTTCCTGCTTTGGCAAGAAATGCTTTACCTGAATGTTTTTGGCTTGCAGTTTTGCCTGATAAGCCAAATGGTTCATATCGAAACTGCCATTTCGCAATAGTTTTGCCTTCACCACAGCATCCACTTTTAAGTTGCCTTTTCCTTCTGTCAAAGCTAATTGAGTGGCATATTTTGTGCCATCAACATTTACATGTCCCTTCAGACCGATGCCACTTGGAATACGTATTTCCTTCTTCAAGGAAGGATCAAGCAGTGCTGTAACAAAACCTAAGTTATAAGTCTTAGCCTTTAGATTCACATCTGCTTGAAGGCGACTCATATCTGTCAAGTTTGCCAAACGACCATCTGCACTCAATTGGAATGCCGTAGGCAAACTCACGTTGAGTCCCGATAACGAAGCTTGCTGCATGTTTCCTTTGAAAGAACCTTCTACATGCATCGGATAGTAAGGCCATTGACGGCGCACTGCCTTTGGCAAAGCATCCCCCACAAAGAGGAATAAGTCTGAACGACCAAGGGCTCCCTTAATCTGAGCTGTCAACTTGCCAGGATTCTTATCAGCAAAGGCATTGAGATCCATATCTACCATTGTCTGCAAATGAGACTCTGGCGTACGCAAATACATATCTGGCAATTGAAGTTTCACAGAGTCCATGACAAATCGACCATTCAATTGGTCAACTTGCAAACCACTTTTTTCCTTAAACCTTGCCTCTTTGATTTTAACATCTATCTTGGAGTCGCAGAAATAGAAAGAATCTGCCTTCAACATCATATTGGCAAGTGCCAAATGATTGAAATCCATTCCTGCTACAGGACGTTCAAAGTTGTTATCATAGTTCACACGACCGCCTTTCCAGTCCAGTTTACCTATCTGATACAATCCTTTGTATAGATCCAAATAAGTGGTCTGCGCCAAGGCATCGCCAAAATAAGCATTCACCTGAAGTGTATCTCCAGGCATGTGTAAGATAAAATCAGTGTTCTTTAGTTTTAGTTTTTCTATGTTTACTTTCCAGAAATTAGAACTTGGAGTGGTATCTGGAGGAACGGTATCGCTCAACTCCACCGACAATCTTGCATCCGTCAAGAGCGCATGATTCACATTGACATGTTCCTTGCTCAAGTCAATACCATGAGCCTTCAAGCGCAATTTGCCAACATCGCCCTTGATTCTTGCCTCATGGATAAAGTTGGTAGTATTCACTCTCATCTGGGTGAAGTTCAACTCATCCACCATCACCTGACTCTTGAATAGAGGCATCAACTGCACATCTACCAACATCTTTTGGATGTCAGCTACCGTATCTTTTCGATTTCTTAAAGCTAAGTTTGGGCTGTTTTTTAGTGAGTCAATTGGCTGTAGGACCTTTACCTCTTCCACCCCTATTTTTAGCGGGAATACAAGTTCTACACGCCCTACAGAAATATCCATGCCTGTCGATTTTGAAGCATATATTGCCACTTGCTTTACCGCCCAATTCTGCACAGGAGGCAAATAAAGCAAAACGGTCAATAAAATGATGAGCACGATAGGTGTTGCCAACACAACACCCGCCCATTTCATCCATTTCTTCATAAGCATGGATTTTTTAGTTAGTTAAGGAGCAATAGCTCGCCATAGGTTATCATCTGGAAGTGGCGCTTCCACAGATATTGTTTCTTTAGATACAGGATGTATAAACTCCACTTTATGAGAAAGCAGGGAAATGCTTCCATCTGCATTGCTGCGAGGAGAGCCATATTTCAAATCCCCCTTGATAGGGCATCCCATTTTTGCCAACTGACACCTTATCTGATGGTGGCGGCCAGTCATCAAGTTCACCTCCAAAAGGGTATAATGATCAGTATGACCTATCACCTTGTATTTCAAAATCGCTTTTTTCGAATTCTTTACCTCATGGTCATAAGCATAACTTTTATTTTGCTTTTCGTTTCTCACAATCCAATGAGTTAATGTAGCCTCAGTTTCCTTAGGCGTATTTTTCACGATTGCCCAATAAGTCTTGTGTACATCCCCATCACGAAACATAGTGTTCAACCGGCTCAAAGCCTTAGATGTTTTGGCGAATACCACGAGTCCTGAAACAGGACGATCAAGACGATGCACCACTCCCAAGAACACATTGCCTGGTTTCTGATACTTCGTCTTGATATACTGTTTCACAGTCTCCGAGAGAGGTTCATCACCAGTTTTATCACCCTGCACGATTTCGCCACTTCTCTTAGAGACTATGATTATATGGTTGTCTTCGTAAACTACCTGCATGTTTTGTCTTTAGAAAAAACTTGCCTTTAGATTACATATTCATACCACCGTCGATCTGGATAACCTGACCACTTACGTAGCTAGACATATCAGAAGCGAGGAAGAGACATACGTTAGCGATGTCCTCTGTCTGACCACCACGACGCAAAGGAATCTTCTTCATCCAGTCCTTGCGGATTTCCTCAGGCAACTGTGCTGTCATAGCAGTCTCGATGAAACCTGGAGCTACAGCATTTGCACGTACACCCTTAGGACCCAATTCCTGAGCAATAGACTTAGCCAAAGCAATCATACCAGCCTTAGAAGCTGCATAGTTACACTGACCAGCATTACCATGAACACCTACAACAGAAGCCATATTGATGATAGAACCACTGCGCTGACGAAGCATGATAGGAGAACAAGCGTGGATGAAATTGAAAGCAGACTTCAAATTTACATTCAATACAGCATCCCACTGAGCCTCGCTCATACGAAGCATCAAACCATCCTTAGTAATACCTGCATTGTTTACCAAGATATCGATAGAACCGAAATCAGCATGAATCTGCTTAACTGTCTTTTCAGTCTCCTCGAAATCAGCAGCATTACCTGCGTATGCACGGCAAGTTACACCGAGAGCCTCGATTTCCTTACGAGTAGCTTCCAAACCTGCAGCCATATCATCGTTGAGTACGAGGTCTGTAAAAGCGATGTTTGCACCTTCAGAAGCAAATTTCACAGCGACAGCTTTACCGATGCCGCGAGCTGCACCTGTAATAAGGGCAGTCTTACCTGTTAATAATCCCATTTCTTAATATTTTATTAAATTTCAATTAGTTACAATTTAACACCTGATTTTCCCAAAGCACCATAAACTACCTTTGCCACAAGTGGTTTGCTGGATTCCACATTCATTCCATGTCCCAAACGTCCATAAATGAATGGAACTTCCAATCCTTTGATGCAATAATGGGTTATATCAGCCACCAAATCGATGTTGTCAATATCAAACTCACCATCTTCTTTTCCTTCGGCATAAACTCTACGAAAGATCTCTATTTCATCCTCATCAAAGTTCTTACGAGCCTTTTCGACCATCCATATATTACGGAAGAACTCAGCACGCAAATTGCCATTTCTAACAACCGTTTCTTTAATCATGCTGAGATGGGTGTAAATAAGCTCTATAATTTTATCTTGAGGACGCATTTTACAATTGGCAACTTCATCCAATTTATCAGAAAGGCGCTCCAATTCTGATTCTATCACAGCGTAATAGACATCTTCTTTCCTACTAAAATAGGTGTAAAGCGTACGACGACCTTTGCCTGAAGCGACAGCAATATCATTCATCGTGGTATTGGCTATTCCGTTCTTGGCAAAAAGCTGTCGAGCGACATCTACAAGTTTTTGTCTGGTTTTGGATATTGACATATCGAAGTCCCCCTTTATTAAATTGATTGCACATTAAATTATTACTGTGCAAAAGTAGTAGTTTTATTCGATATATACAAATTATTAGTGTTAAAAAAAAGAATTTGATACTTACATCAATAGCCATATAACAAAATAAAGAGGGCTATATAACAAAAAAGGAAGTAACATGATTGCTACTTCCTTTAGTTTTGTTGCGGCGGCAGGACTCGAACGTGCGACCTCCAGGTTATGAGCCTGGCGAGCTACCAACTGCTCCACACCGCGATATATCAACTCATTTCTGAATTGCGAGTGCAAAGGTACTACTTTTTCATGAATTAGCCAAACATTTTCTCTACAAACTTTATATTTTAACTAGTTTTAACAAATAAGTCCGATTATTCCAAAGGAACAACCGGACTATATCAAATTTCATTACTTTTTCAAAAGTTTCATGACCTTCTCAAAATAGCGCTGAGTTTTCTTTGCACTGTAATGATTGCCACCATTCCATGCTCGAATAGCCTGCTCAATACTATTAAGAGGATTGTGGACAGACTGCATCAACAGGAACATCTCTTTCGATTTAGAGATACTGTATCTATCAGCCAATGAATAACGCTTTTTACTTTTTTGACGCTTCAAAATATTATTGCATTCTGCCACTAAAATAGGAGTAATCTGCATCACCCCCACAGAGTTACCACTTTTTGCCTTAGGGTTTCCCTCACTCTCTACCTGAATTATCGCCTCCATCACTGGATTCCAATCAAATTCATTAGTAGAGGATACATCTTCTGTTTTTGCAGCCGACGCTGCATTCATTTCTAAAGACAGCATCAAGATGCTGACTAATACCATTGTTATTCTCTTCATATTAATTGTTTTATGGAACCTGAAAAGCTGAACTACAACATCA
>CAVKNU010000035.1:0-21620 GCA_963657465.1 Lachnospiraceae bacterium | reverse complement strand
GCTTAGCCATCGAATAATCGTTGATGTATAATTCGACATTAGGGTCTGCCTCATGGGCAAACTGGAATGCGAGTTCGATATACTCAGGACCGATTATATTATAATAAGGTGACTTGCGATAGCTACCATCGTCCTCGATAGCCTCGTTGACGACATCCCAACCTTTCACCTTGCCCTTGTAGTGTGTAACCACTGTCATGATATGATTGTACATTCTGCCTATCAAGGTCTCACGGCTCACCTGTTTGCCATTGGCATCAGTAAACATCCACTTAGGTGGCTGGGAATGCCATACGAGGCAGTGTCCGATCAAGGTCTTGCCATTCTTCTGCGCCCAGTCGGCGAGCTTATCACCATCGGCAAAGTCGAAACGATTCACCTCTGGGTGATTCTTCTCACCCTTCATACAGTTTTCGGCTACCACTTGGTTATACTGTTCGTTTACCAAAGCCTCGGCAGCAGGGTCTTTACCATCTGCTAAGTCGGTATTGACGGCAGCACCCACCAAGAAATATTTGCCCAACACATCCTTGAGTGGTTTCAGTTGTTCTGTAGCTGCCTTTTGTTTGGCTTTATTAGAAGCAGTCTTCTGCGCAAAGCCAGAAGATACCAGCAGCAAGCCAACAGCCAAAGTCATTATCTTTTTCATACTTATATTTATATTTACAATATCTTTATTATTTTCTAATTCTCCTCATGGTGGCGAGCCTCAATCTTCTTGTTGATGTCATCAATGACCTCATCCGTCAACTCATACTTGGAGATGATGAACATAGCCAAACCGAGGAGGATGGCAGGGATGACGCATACCAACCAACGGATGCCCTCCTGTGCCAATGGGCTCTGCTGCTCCAGGTCGTTCATGAAGTAAGCTCCAGCGGCATTACCTACCGACATCATGGCAAAAGCTGTGATGAAGAAGAGAGCCACGATACGAAGAGGACGGTTGTGGAAGAATTCTGTCCACAGGTCGCTCACCTTCACATTCTTGGTTTCCTTCTCGTCCATTACCACACGCTCCTTGGTCTGGGTGAAGCAGAACACGAGCAAGCCGAAGCCTACCAAGGCATAGATGAGCATCGCCACAAACCAAGCGTTGCTATCCGTAGGGAGAGAATTGCTCTGCTGTGCTGCCGCTGCCTGATAACCTGTCCAAGCGAGCACAGCTCCAGGAACAACACCGCCCAATGCCATACCTGCCTTATAGAAAATACCTGTCAAGGCATTCACGATGCCTGCGATGCGCTTGCCACTGGTATACTCGGCAAAGGAGATAACCTCAGGAATCAACGCCCACATATAGCCCGTAGCCACAATAACACCAGTTGACTTGACGAACTGGGCGATATAAACGAGTGTGATATGGTCTTTCACTGGTCCCATCTTGCTGATGACATAAAGCATCGCCATACCCACGATAGCCACGGTCAGGAAGATATAGAACATATTCTTCTTGCCAACCTTCTTTTTGATGGTTGGCACCAAAGGCATGAAGATAAACGAAGGCAATGAGCCCAAGCCCATGAAGAGTGCCATCTCGATAGGCAAGTCCTTGGCAGCAGCGAGGATGGCTACCAAGATAGGTACACCTGCCGAAACACACAAGCCACCCACATTCGCCATAAACATACGGACGGAAGTAAGAATGGTAATCTCATCGGTATCACGAGTCAGCGATGAGTTCAATGCTCCGTATGGTACATTAATCAATGTATAGAGCATCGACAAACCTACGTATGTAACGTAAGCATAGATGAGTTTGATGGTATCGGTCTGTCCCTCCATACCATTCCAAAAGCAGAGGATGGCAAGCACCGTCAATGGCAAACCTGCCAAGACGAGGTACGAGCGATACTTACCCCAACGAGGATTGTGCTTATCCACGTATGTTCCCACCAATGGGTCCCACAGCACATCCACCAAGCGAACCACCAAGAACATGGTGGCTGCCACACCAGGATTCAAGCCGTAGATGTCGGTGTAGAAGAACAACAGATACATACAGATGGTCTGGTAGATGAGGTTTTGCGCCAAATCACCCGAGCCAAATCCGATACGTTGTAGCCAATTCAGTTTGTAGAATCCCTTGGATTCCTGAGATACAGAAGTTTGTTCCATATTGCTATACTTTTAGTTATTAAGTTTCTCTGCGGCAAACTTGCCCATTGCTTCATAGCCAAGAGGATTGAGATGAAGCCAATCATCGGAAAACTCTTGTTTAAGACGTTGAGGATCACGAGGATCACGAGTCAACTCATCAAAATCTATAATTTCATCAAAATATCCACTTTTCCTAATCCATTCGTTCACGGTCTGGCGAATAGCCTCATGCCAGAACGAAAACCAACCATTTCCTTTGGTTGGAGTGATGGTAGCACCATACACCTTAATACCTTTCGCTTTTGCTTTATCCACCAAAACCTTATAACAAGCAATCAGCGTATCAGCCACATGCTCATAGTTTTTGCTAGAGCACCCAATATCGTTGGTTCCTTCAAAGATAATGAGCTTATCCACACCAGCCTGAGCAAGGATATCGCGATCAAAGCGTTTCATGGCAGGCTCGCTCAGGCCTCCTTCTACCACACAATTTCCTCCAATACCTAGATTCAACACACCGTATGGCTGTTCAGCATTGAGTGCATCCGCCAAGAAATCCGTCCACCGATTTTGCATATTGGTTATACTCCCACGTCCATCTGTAATGGAATTACCTAAGATAGCCACAACGGGGGTCTTTGCATCAGTCTTTACTTCTATGGCTGAGATATTGTACCAATGGTCAGCCTTCTCCTGACTTTCGAAAGCAACAGATGTAGGTTTTACTGCCTTTCCCTTCACTTGACTAACAATATAAGAGGTAGTGCGAGAGCCACGATGAGAAGTGGCATTCATCGGAGTCTGTTTACCGTAGTCGATGGTAATGGTGAGGCGTTGTCCTGCCTTCAAAGCATATTTCAATTCATCCGAACAAATTGCCTTACCAGGAGCAATCGTCACTTTTTTCTTGCCATCAAATTTCAAATATTTCACAGTTTTGGCCTGAATGCCCCAGTTACTTGCCGCATCTGTGTCGGCAATATAGACCGATTGGATTTCCACAGGCTCCTTACTTTGTTCATTACTTAACTTCATTCTCATCGCATTGCCTCCGAAAGAGACGTGTACAATCTGGCGACACGAACGATTGCTCAAGCTTGTCTTAGGCATATCGCCCTTACCTGTCCATTCCACAGCCGTCGCCCATGTTCCTTTCCACACAGTCTGCGCAGAAGCCATTATACAATTGCTAGCAGCCATCCACAGAACCAACGAAAAGATTTTGATTGATTTCTTGATCATTGCTATTATTCGTTTTTAGTTTTTCAAACTATTGTTATGATTTTGTGCTGCAAATATACAAAATCTATAGAAATAGGGCTTACTCATAAGTAACCTAAACATTTCTATTTGTTTCATAGCTAGCAATACAAAGAAAAAGATAAAGAAACAAAAGTAAATGCCACATATTATCTCGTTTTTATTTGTTTCCTTCAGACTTTTTTACTACTTTTGCAGCCGTAAGAACCTAACAAACGATAAAAACTAAAAGATTCAAACCTCAAAAGACATGAAACATATCAAGCATTTCCTAATGGCATGCATTGCTCTCATCATCTCAATGATGATGTGGGCTGATAGTGGCGAGCTATTTACCTCCAGCAAATTGTCTAGTTCGCTTATCAACTGCCTAACACAAGACAAATATGGCTATATGTGGATTGGTACCGAATACGGATTGAGCAAATTTGACGGCTACCGTTTCACCAACTTTCTGCATGACGAAAAGGATACAACTTCCATCACAGACAACATCATCACTAGTTTTCTCGTTGATAAGAAAGGAGAACTCTGGATTGGTTGCGCCAAGGGATTGATGAAATATAACTATAAAACTAACAACTTTACTCGTCTCAAATTCCCTGACGGCAGAAAACCTCGCATCTATTCTATGGTAGAAAGCCATAAAGGCGACATACTCTTAGGCACAGCAGGATTCGGACTCTATTCTGTAAAGAACGGACGTCTTTCACCTAAACGAGAATATGCAGAACGTGACTCCGACGTTTTTTTTACTCACATCTATGAAGACCAGCACCATTACCTCTGGCAGAGTAGCCATCTCAGCACTTTCACCCGATTCATCGAGCAAAACGGCCATGTTCTGCGCAAAGACTTCAAGTCACCCTACGGAGCACCTATAGCATTCATACAGCATCGTCCACAAGTCATGCTCATCGTATGTATGTATGGCATCATCTATTATGACTATCGCACAGAGCGAATTGCAGATGCAGGCTATGATTTTGGAAAATACCAAAACAACGTGACCATCAACAATGCCACCTTCGACCATGAAGGTAACCTTTACATCAGCACTTCGGAGCATGGAGTTCTCATTATCAAACAAGGAAGCAACCGGGTAGAACAATTGGAAAACAGCAACGGGAACTTCAACCTTACCACAGCCTTCGTCAACGACATCATCGAAGACAAGGACAACAACCTTTGGATTGGATGCTACAAAAAAGGCCTTTACTTGCTCAATCAGCGTCAGCAAGCCTTCAGTTCTTGGAGTTTCTCTGCCCAAAACTACATCATTGGCAGCAGTGTATCGAGCATTGCCCCTGGCAAAAATGGCGAGACTTGGTGTACGGTGCAGAATAGTGGTGTATATTGTTTTGATGCCATGGGGAAAATCATTGCCCATCCTCAATCCCCAGCAGGCACATGCATTATCTACAAAGATCGCCGCGGCGAATATTGGATCAGCAACGGCAATGCTCTCTATAGCTATAACCCATATACTGGAACTTACCAACAGAAGCTAACCTTTACTTCTGCTGGCATTTACTGTATGACCGATGACACGGAAGGCAATCTCTATATATCCGTTTACAGTAAAGGACTATATATATATAATGTGAAAAGTGGAGCAACCAAAGTGTTAAATATGCAGCAACGCAGCAGCAAAGGACATCTTTGCAATGACTGGGTACGTAGCATCACTCTCGACCATACGGGGCATCTATGGATTGGAACCTCTAATGGAGCCTCTTGCCTCAATACCAAAACATTTAGTTTTTGTGATTATGGCAAGAATGTCATCTTGAAAGATAAACAAGTAAACGGCATCTGCGAAGGAAACAACGGGGAAATCGTAATGGGCACAGAAGAAGGCATCTATCTTTATAACCGCAAGACCAACAAGACTACAGTTTTCCCACATGCAGAGGTATTAAAAGGCAAACAAGTATGCAGTATTTTAAGAGATCGCAAAGGCGACTATTGGATAAGTACAACCATGGGGATTTGGCAGTATGATACAAAAAACAGCCATTTCATCGGACATATCAACGGCAACGGACTTACCACTCGCGAATATGTATTAGGTTCTGCCATGCATACATCAAGCGATCTTATTGCATTCGGAACAAGTGATGGAATCACCGCTTTTTATCCAGAAGTAGTCAAAGCAAACAAGATGGAGATGGGCAATGTATATCTCACCAACTTTATTGTGGATGGCAAGTCTATCAACAACTTAGCCGACCAATTCACTATTCCTTACTCTCAAAACTCTTTTATCTTAGAGTTCTCGTTACTGAACTATAAGAATACAGATAACATAAGTTTTCAGTATCGCATCAATGAGGGAAACTGGAATAGCACAAACGAGGGAGCAAATGCCGTCTCGTTCAACAAGTTAAAACCAGGCACCTATACTCTAGAGGTAAGAGCTACTAGCAATGGTAGCTATTCCAAAAAGTCAACTATCATCACCATCAAGGTACTTGACCCTTGGTATGCATCTACATGGGCATACCTTGTTTACACCCTTCTAACTATAAGTTTGATAGTATTTATCATCTACAATTACGAGCGTCGTCGCAAAGCCGACTTAGAAGAAACCAAGATGCAATTCCTCATCAATGCCACCCACGACATTCGCTCACCACTTACCCTTATCATGGGACCGCTTAACAAATTGAAGGCAAGACTTACCGACACGGAAAGCAAGCAGGACATCGAAACCATCGACCGAAATGCGCAACGACTTCTGCTTCTTGTAAACCAAATACTCGATGAGCGAAAGATAGACAAGAATCAAATGCATCTACACTGCCAAAAGACTCCGCTCAAAGAATTTCTCCATGGCATCGTGTCACTTTACCAATTTAACGCCAAGGAACGCCACATTACTCTCACACTTCAAGAAGATGAGAGTTTGGATCACAAGAAAGCTTTGCAGGTATGGATCGATCGCATAAACTTCGACAAAGTGATATCCAACTTGCTCTCCAATGCCATGAAGTACACCCTAGATGGAGGTGAGATCACAATCATCATGGGCAAGAATGAACAAAATGCCATTATCAAGGTGCTGGATACTGGCATTGGGTTAAAAGAAGAAAAGACAGAGAAACTGTTCGAACGTTTCTATCAAGGTAAAAACACCAACGAGCTTCACATTGAGGGAACAGGCATTGGTCTGAACCTATGCAGAGCTTTTGTCAAGATGCATCATGGGAACATCAAGGCTTATAATCGCACTGACGGCACCCAAGGAGCCTGCTTCGAAGTAAATATTCCATTAGGCAATGAGCATCTGCAACCAGAAGAAATTTTGAAGGAAGAAAACTTTAAAAAGCTCGATTCCATCGGCAAGAAAGTGCATGCAAATCGCAACTTCAATATCTTGATTGTAGATGATGATGCAGAAATCGCACATTATATCAAAACAGAACTAAGCGAATGGTATCGCTTCGATCATGCCGTGAATGGAAAAGAAGGATTGAAAAAACTCCTCATGGGCAAGTATGATCTCGTCATCAGCGACGTAATGATGCCAGAGATGGATGGCGTCACCATGCTCAAAAACATCAAAAGCAACTCCAATATCAGTGACATTCCTGTTATTCTCTTAACCTCTAAGAGTGAGATAAGCAACCGATTGGAAGGCTTGCGCAAGGGAGCCGATGCCTTTCTAGCCAAACCATTCAACATGGAAGAGCTTCATATTCTTATAGACAATCTTGTGGACAATGTACGCCGTATCCGCGGCAAATATAGTGGCGCACAAGGTCAAAAAGAAAAAATAGAGCAAATCAAGGTGAAAGGAAATAACGACGCACTCATGGAGCGAGTGATGAAATATATGAATGAACATTTGGCAGACCCAGACCTCAATGTTGAAAAACTAACAGCAGACGTGGGCATCAGTCGTGCTCAGTTGCACCGCAAACTGAAAGAGATTGCAGGCGTTTCTGCTGGAGAATTCATCCGAAATCTTCGACTAGAACAAGCTGCACGCCTCATCGAGGAAGGTCAAATCAATATTACACAAGTCGCTTATTCGGTGGGATTCAACAATCAGACTCACTTCTCTACCGTGTTCAAAAAGCATTATGGCGTGTCGCCTAGCGAATATGCTGAAACAAAGAGAAATGAGAAATAAACTATATATAATAAGGTATCAGGCATTTTTTCGTAACTTTGCAGCGTTGACTTTCATAAAAACAAAATAACAATCTGCAAGATATGAAAAAATACCTGATTTTTCTTTTGACCCTATGTGCATCATTGGGCGCATCTGCCCAAGCAAGTGGTTCTCTACTTTGGCTAGGCCAATCTCACCAAAATTCATGCAAGGTAATGACCGACCAAGCCAGCAATCCAACCATTGCCATCGCCAAAAAGGAGTTGGAAAACAATTGGGAAGGAAAAGACATAACCTTCCAAATCGACAAGGATCTCCATCTTGGCGAAGGCTATCGTTTGACAGCTTCTTCCATTACAGCCAGTCACCCCATAGGTATTCTTTATGGCGCTTACGAGCTTCTTCGATTGCAAAATTGCAGAATCGCTCTTTCTAATTTATCAAAAGAAGAGAAACCGGCAGTAAAACTTCGCATTTTAAACCATTGGGATAATCTCGATGGCAGCATTGAACGTGGTTATGCAGGTAAAAGTATTTGGAAATGGGAAGATATCAAACTTGGGAAAAATGGCAAGGGAGGTTCTATCAGCAAGAGTCTGCACGACCGAATCGTGGTTTACGCCCGTGCCAATGCTTCTTTGGGCATCAATGGCTCTGTGTTCAACAATGTGAACGCATCGCCTAAGATGATGACTGCCGAATATATTAATAAGGTGAAGGTCATCGCCAACATATTACGTCCTTATGGCATCCGAGTATATCTCAGCATCAACTTCGCCTCACCGATGGCTCTTGGCTACACCAAGACCGCCGACCCACTCGACAAGAAAGTTCAGCAGTGGTGGCAGAAAAAGGTTAAAGAAATCTACCAAGCTATTCCAGACTTCGGAGGTTTCCTTGTCAAGGCTAACTCTGAAGGACAACCTGGTCCAGGCGATTATCATCGTACACATGCCGATGGTGCCAACATGCTTGCCGATGCCTTGAAACCATACGGTGGCACGGTGATTTGGCGTAGTTTCGTGTATGGGGCCAACCACAAGGGTGAGGACAGAGTGAAGCAAGCCGTCAGCGAGTTTAAGAACCTTGATGGCAAGTTCCACGACAATGTTATCCTGCAATCCAAGAATGGTCCGCTCGACTTCCAGCCTCGTGAGCCATACGCCCCAATCTTTGACAACATCAAGCAGACACCTCAGATAGCCGAGCTTCAGATTACCCAGGAATATCTCGGACAATCCAAGCACCTTACCTACCTCGCTCCGATGTGGAAGGAGTTCTTCTGCTTCGTATCTCCGAAGAAATTGGTTGGTATCGCTGGCGTAGCTAACATTGGCGACGATGCCAACTGGTGCGGACATCCATTCTCTCAGGCTAACTGGTATGCTTTCGGCCGTTTGGCGTGGAATCCGTCGATTTCATCGGAAGAAATTGCCCACGAATGGCTCGTTCAGACATACGGATGTAATGACGAGAAGTTTACCAAACCAGTGGAAATGATGATGATGACCTCCAGAGAGGCTTGCGTCAACTATATGATGCCTCTCGGCTTGCACCATATCTTCAAGTTCGACCACCACTACGGACCAGAACCTGACGGTTTCATCGCTACTTATCCATTGGAATGGTGCCCTGTATATTACCACAAGGCAGATGCAAACGGTGTTGGATTCGACCGTTCTAGCAAGGGGACTGATGCCGTAGGACAATATCCTGAGCCATACCGCAGCCTATACGACAACATCGAGACTTGTCCTGAGGAGTATCTCCTTTGGTTCCACCACGTGCCTTGGACTTACAAGATGAAGTCTGGCAGTACCCTCTGGCAGGAACTCTGCATGAAATATAACCAAGGCGTAGCAATGGTAGAGGTGTACCGTGACTATTGGCATACCAGCACCAAGCAATATATGAAGGGACACGAACAGGAATGGCAACATACCGACTCCCTTCTCAATGTGCAACTTGACAATGCCAAGGAGTGGCGAGACACCTGTCTCAAATATTTCCAGACGTTCTCTCAAAAGCCCATCTCATTACCATAGAGCAGAAAAAGATATATCAAAGATATACCAAAGCTATACCAAACATATACCAAAGATATGTTTACCTCGGTATTTCTCCTAGAATAAACCCATATAACAACCAGTTCAAATATGAGAAAAATTATAATACTGATGCTATTCCTACTTGTCAATTTAGGAATGCTCTCTGCAAAAGTGATACTGCAAAAGCAAGGCACAGCCACCCAACTTGTGGTAAACGGCGAGCCTATGCTTCTCTTAGCTGGAGAACTAAGCAACTCTGCAGCTACCAGTTCTAAAGATATAACAAATGCCATGCAGCAAGTAAAAAACAGCGGAGTCAACGCTGTTTTTGTACCTGCTTATTGGGAATTTATAGAGCCCGATGAAGGAAAATATGACTTTGCCCTCATTGATAGTGTAATCAGTAACGCTCGCAAGCAAGACCTCAAAATCATATTTCTATGGTTTGGCGCTTGGAAAAACTCCATGAGTTGTTACGCACCCATGTGGGTGAAGACCAACACGAAACGTTTTCCTCGTGCCCTCACAGAGAATGGGAAGCCTCTAGAAATTGGTTCTGCATTTAGCGACAATCTTTTGCAAGCAGACAAAAGAGCCTTTTGCGAACTGATGAAGCACATCAAGTCGGTAGATGAGCAAGAAAATACCGTAGTGATGATGCAAGTAGAAAATGAGATTGGCATGTTGGAATCAGCTCGTGACCATTCCCCTTTGGCAGAGAAAGCTTACAAGCAACCCGTACCAGCCACCCTTCTCAAAGCTTTAAAGATCAACCAAAAAGGAACTTGGTCACAAGTTTTCGGCACCGACCGCTATGCCGATGAGAAGTTTCAAGCCTATCATTATGCCAAATACGTAGAGCAGTTAGCCTCTGCCGGCAAAGCAATCTATAATATTCCGATGTACGTCAATGCTGCTATGGACAGCCGTGGCAGAAAGCCAGGCGAATACCCATCGGCAGGACCACTCGCCCACCTTATTAATATATGGAAGTATGCAGCACCTAGCATCGACATCTACGCCCCTGACATCTACGACACTGGGTTCAAGGGATGGGTATCCAAATACAAACGAGCAGACAACCCTTTCTTTACACCAGAAGTAAAGTGTGACAAGAATAGCGGAGTCAAGGCCCTTTACACTTTTGGCGAGACCGATGCCATTAGCTTTAGTCCTTTCGCCTTAGACCAAGCTAGCAGCGATGTAAAGACTGAGATTGCAAAATCTTACAACATACTTAATCAACTCTCACCTATCCTACTTGCACAACAAGGCAAAAACAGAACCTGGGGACTCCTCTTCGACCAAGAGGACAAAGAGCGCATCATTGAGGATGGTAATCTTTTGATGACTTGCCGCCACAACTTCACCTTACCATGGGATCCTCGTGCTACCGATGGCAGCAAATGGCCAGAAGGCGGAGGCCTTATCCTGAAGATTGCCAAGAACGAATACCTCGTAGCAGGCAACGGCATCGTCGTAACTTTTCAAAGCAAGAGTGAGAAAGCGCAAGCTGAGGAAAAGAAACTCGGTGAAGATGGATTTGTTGACAATGGTGGAAATGAAACAAATAAAAAGGTAACATCTACCTTTAAGGGTAAACGCATCGGTATTGGTTACGTAGATGAAGTCAATATTGACAAAGATGGGAAAATGCAGTTTATACGCCGAGACAATGGCGACCAAGACCATCAAGGGCGTCATGCTCGCATTTCTTGTGGAGAATATCGCATACTTCACGTCAAGTTATACGAGTATGAGACAAACTAAAATACCGATGAAACATTCGTTAACCATACATATTAAATAATAAGCTATCTTTGCAGCAGAAAAATGTATATAAACCAATTAATTAAAAACCAAAATTAATCATGAGACATGCTGGTAATGCTTTAAAGTACCTGTCATTGCTTTTTATGCTTTTGCTCTTCCCTTGTCAGGAGACATTGGCACAAGGCAATAACGTAAAGGGTACAGTAGTCGCCGATGATGGACCTATCATTGGAGCGACAGTTCGCGTGAAAGGTTCGCCTAACAATGCTACAGTTACAGACCTAGACGGTAACTTTGTGTTGAAAGCTCCCAAAGGAGCAACCCTTCAAATTTCTTATCTTGGTTACAAAGATCAAGAGGTGAAGGTTGGAAATGGACCTATCAAGGTATCCTTAATTTCCGACACCCAGGCTTTAAACGAAGTTGTGGTCGTGGGTTATGGTACAATGCGTAAGTCTGACTTAACTGGTGCCGTCACCCAAGTTGACAACAAGGCTTTCGAGAAATCTGTCACCACAAGTATCGACCAAGTACTTCAGGGTCGTGCTGCTGGTGTGCAAATTCAAGCAAACACAGGTACCCCTGGTGGTTCTAGCACCATCCGCATCCGTGGTACCAACTCCCTCAATGCCACATCGCAACCTATCTTTGTCATTGATGGTGTCATCATTGATTCCGATGGCTCAGACAATGGCAACTCAAATCCATTGGCAGGTATCAACCCTAGCGACATCTTGACCATGGATATTTTGAAGGATGCTTCCGCTACTGCTATTTATGGTTCGCGCGCATCAAATGGTGTTATTATGATTACCACCAAACGTGGTCAGAATGGCGAAGCTCAGATTACCTACGATGGATATGTAGGTTGGCAAGCCATGCCAAAGAAACTTAATGTAATGAACCTCCGCCAGTACGCAGAGCATTACAATGCCATCACCGATGCCAAGATCAAGCCTGCTTCTAGCAATTTCTTACGCCCAGATCTCCTTGGCGAAGGTACTGATTGGCAGGATGAATTGTTTAACACAGCCTTCATGACCAATCACAGCCTCTCATTGACTGGCGGTAATGGTCGTACCACTTATGCCATCTCTGCAGGTTATCTCAATCAGGATGGTATCGGTTTGCATACGGGTTTCAAGCGCCAGACTCTTCGTGGCAACTTGGACTCAGAGCTAAAGAAATGGCTCAAAGGCGGAATCTCTTTCTCACTTTCTGACTCAAAACAGGAAATGGAGAAGAACTGGGATATCATCATGACAGCCCTGAAGTCACAACCTTCCGTAGCCGTTCGCAATCCTGATGGTGGCTACGATGGTCCTGACGACCAATGGATGCCAGATAATGCTGTGGCTTTAGCTGAGATTAAGACCAACTATGCCAAGCGCCTCAACTTCCGCATCAACACTTATTTGGAAGCAACCCTCCTCAAGGGATTGACTTTCAAGACAGAACTTTCCACAGACTATAACCTCAACAAGACAAAGACTTATCAACCTGATTATAAGTTTGGTGTACGTGAAAACACCCAACGCGATGGTGCATGGTACAAGAATGACACCAAATATTGGTCATGGCGCAACATCTTGACTTATACAGGAACCATCGCTAAGAATCATAACTTGAACGTAATGGCTGGTCAAGAAATGAGCGAAAGTTATTGGGAGAATTTTGCCGTGACTAACTCTGGTTACCTTTCTAACTCTGTAACTGATATCATCGCTGGTGCGACAACTGGTGCCAATATCAACTTGACACAAGGTAACCAAGACGGCTATAAGCTTTTCTCTTATTTTGGTCGTGCACTCTACAACTATGCAGACCGCTACCTCTTGACAGCAACTCTCCGTTGTGACGGTTCCAATAAATTTGCAGAAGGACATCGCTGGGGCTGGTTCCCATCAGCGGCATTTGCATGGCGTGCTAGCCAAGAAAACTTCTTGAAACAGAACAAGGTTATCAACAACTTGAAGTTCCGTTTGGGTTGGGGTGCCACTGGTAACCAAAACGTTCAGCAATGGGCATACGCAGCTATGCTCGCCAACTATACAACCTCTTGGGGTGTAGGTGTGTTGAATGCCAACAATGCCAACCCTAACTTAAAGTGGGAGACCACCTACTCTACCAATGTCGGTTTTGACCTTTCTCTCTTCGGCAGTCGCATTGACGTTGTATTCGATTGGTACTACAAAAAGACCAATGACCTCTTGATGATGCTTGACCTTCCTGCCTTCATCGGCTCTGGTACAGGTTCTAAATATGGTACCGCATCAAATCCTTGGGGAAATGTTGGTAGCTTGGAAAACAAAGGTGTCGAGTTTACCATCAACACCGTCAACATTGAGAACAAGAACTTCTCTTGGCGTTCCAACATCGTGTTCTCCCTCAACCGCAATAAGGTCGTTTCACTCGACACTGAGACGGGTACCCTTCCACAGACCGTACAGATTGGTTCTGAGACTGCCACAGTTACCAATACCGTAGTAGGTCATCCTATCGGCCAATTCTGGGGATACAAGGTTATCGGTCGTTTCGACAAGCCAGAGGATTTCTGGTACAAGGATAAAGACGGCAATGTGAAACAAGTAGCTCTTCCAGAAGGAGCCTCTATTGCAACCAGTCCAACTAGTGGTGGTGTATTTATCGGTGACTATATCTATGAAGATGTAAATGGTGACGGCAAGATTGACAACAACGACCAAACCTTTATTGGCAACCCTGAGCCTAAGTTTACCTTCGGTTTTGGCAACACCTTCTCTTATAAGGGCTTCGACTTGAGTCTTCAGTTCAGTGGTTCATATGGCAACAAAATCATGAACTATGGTCGTCGTTTCCTAGAGATTACTGGTTCTACCAGCAACCAATTGACCACCGTGATGGATTATGCTCGTTTGGCAAAATACAACGAGAACGGTCCAGACGATTATCGCAACTATTATGTTGTAAATACCAATTCGACGATGCCTCGCCTTTCTACAGAAAGTGGTGTTAACAAGAACAACCGTGTAAGTGACGCTTATGTTGAGGACGGCTCTTACATTCGCCTACAGAATGTATCACTCAGCTATACGTTGCCTCGCAAGTGGCTCAATCACATCTTCTTGAACAATGTCAAGTTGTATTGCAACGTACAGAACGTGTTCACTATCACCAAGTATGACGGTTTCGACCCTGAAGTAGGATCCATGCGTGGCAATGCCCTTCTCAATGGCGTTGACTACAGCCGTTACCCTTCACCACGCATCTATACATTCGGTGTAAATGTACAGTTCTAATTCAACCATCTCTAAAGAATAAAAGGACATGAAAACAAACATCATAAAATATACATTGGCGATTGCGGGAATCCTAGGATTCTCCAGTTGTGCCAACGACTTCCTTGACCAGAAGAATACCTACCAGATTTCGCAGGACAACTTCTTCGACAATGACGAGGCGGTAGCACAAGCGGTCATGCCACTCTACAGCTATGTGTGGTACGACTTTAACGATAAGTTCTATTATGGCATGGGCGATGGTCGTGCCAACAACATCACCGCACAGTACTCAGACTACATCTACCCATATACCAACTTCACAGAGACAGGTCTTTCCACTGGTCTTACCGAAGCTTGGGGTGCTCTCTACTCTGTTGTAGCCCAGTCAAACAATGCCATCAACAATATTGCCAAGAACTCAACCTCTAACGTGAGTGAGACTGCTAAGATACAGGGTATCGCCGAGGCTCGTTTCATGCGTGGTTTGGCTTATTGGTATATCAGTTCTTTATGGGGTTGCGCCATTATCTACAACAACACCCAAGACTTGGTCAACAATTACGTGGTTAGCCCTAATCCTGCAGCCGATGGTATCGAGTTTGCCATCCGCGACATGGAATATGCTGCCATACACCTTCCATCAGCCTCTCCAGCCACAGGACGCATCAACAAATATGCAGCCTATGCCATGCTCAGCCGTTTCTATTTGTCAATGGCTGGCTTGACCACTAGCGGTCGCTATGATGGAACTAATGTAGCTACCGATGCCAATCGTGGCACCCGCAATGAATATTATCTCGAAGCTGCTAAGAAAGCAGCAGCCATCGTGATTGAGCAGGGCCCTTACCAATTGGCTAGTACTTATGCTGAATTATTTGCAGCCTCTACCTTTAATAATAATAGCGAGAGTATTTTCCAGTTACAGTTCCAAGCTGGTGCAGAAGGAGGTCTTGCACAGTCTATGACCCGATTCCTGGCATGGAGCACCGCAGTCAACCAAGGCAACTCTTGGGGTGGTTCTACCTATTGCTCTTACGACTTATGGGAAGAGTTCAAGGAATACAAGGATGCTAATCTGGGGGTAACCGTGGATGATGCCATCCGTCGTCATAACTGCATCGCTTCTTATGGAGAAAGCTATCCTGAACTTTCTGCCAATCCAGAGAAGCCATATGTTTATGGTGAAACAGAAAACGCAGGCAGCCAAGGTGCCAATATCAAGAAATACGTAATCGGTACCAACGCCGTTAATGGTTTTGCAGTTAACAACAACTCAGGTATCAACACATACATGATGCGCCTTGCGGAAGTTTACCTCAACTATGCAGAGGCAGCCTTAGGCAACAACCAAAAGACTACAGATGCCAAAGCTTTGGAGTATGTCAACGCCCTTCGTGCTCGTGCTGGTGTTCCAGCCAAGAGCAGTCTTACCTATGAAGACATTCGCCATGAATTCCGTGTAGAGACAGCATTCGAAGGCTTGTACTGGTATTTCCTCGTTCGCCGTGGCTACTACCAGCAGCAAGAGACCGTTAACTATGTAAACAACCAGTATCGCAACGCCAGCTACTACAAGAGCGCAACTCACACCTATGAGTTGAGTGAGGATTATACAGCCCCTGGCCCTAGCGTATCCACAGCGACAGCTAGCAACTTGACTTTGCCTATCGCAGATACCGACCAGACCAAGAACCCTCTCTTGAAGCCTGATGCTAGCGGCAAGATTGCTACCGTAGCTTATGAGTTTGGCGATCGTGAGGTAGAAGATACCGATTTGTTCAAATAACAGGTATCACATCCTGTATAACTAATCATTAATACATAGAGAATTATGAAAACAATGAAATATCTCTGGGCTTTGTGCCTCGCACTAGCAGCCTTCACCTTCTCTGCATGCAGTGATGATGACAAAGATGATAGCTCGGCACAAATGCAAATCAACCAGATATACTTAGAGAATGTCGATGACGAGACTAACCAAGACCGCCCTGTAGAGTTCGCGCGCCTTGGGCAATTGCTTCGCATCGAAGGTTCTGGCTTCACCGGCTTGAAGAGAATCTACGTAAATGGTTACGAGACTTACTTCAACAACGCCATGATGACAGATAATAATGTGTGGGTTACCCTCAACTCTTCTACACCTGTGGAAAAAGCTGACGTGGATGTACGCAACACCATTGTATTTTATAAGAGCGACAACAATAAGTTGGTTTATGAGTTTACCATTCGTGCCGCAGCACCTAGTGTAACAAGCGTTGATAATACCTTGCCAAAGGCTGGCGAGACCGTCACCGTATATGGTGCAAACCTTCAGGAGACTACCAAGGTCACACTTCCTGACGGCACAGAAATCACCAATGGCATCAGAAGTGATGAAGATGGCAAATGGTATCGCTTCACGGTTCCTAGCACAGCGAATCTCTCCGTGGCAGGTTCTATCACAAGCGAAGGTGCCAATGGCACTGCTAAAACTCCAACCTACTTCAACGACTTCAGCAACTTCATCACAGACTTTGATACACATGGAGGTCTTGGCTCTTGGAGTGCCACTTATGGCACAGACGACCTCGTGGACGATCCTCTGAACAGTGGTCGTGGCAAGGTAGCCTTACTAGCTCCTATGTCAGTACTCAATGCTGGTGGACTCGACGCTGGTAGTAATGGAAAATATTGGGCTACCGCAGGTAATGGCAATGCCGATGACGACTGGACCCGTATGTACAGTTCTATTCCTGCAGAAACAAATGCAGCCGACCTAGCAGTCCAATTCGACATCTATTGTCCTGAGCCTTGGGATTTGACGGGGCAATTGGAAATTTCCCTCCAAAACAACTTGGCTAATTATGGTTGGGGGTCTGCAGCCACCAAGTACAGCGATGAATACACCAATACCGCTACCGTATGGGTGCCTTGGTTGAATACCGAAGATGGCTCTCATCAGGCATTTACCACAGGCGAACGTTGGCAAACTATCACCATCCCTATGACAGCATTTGGCAACTATGACCCAGAGAAAGCACCAGATGTAACATTCCAGAAGATTTGCGAGGACCGCAACAATGGTTCTTACAAGAACTTCCTCGTGTTCATCGCCAACAGCGACTTAGAATTCTCGGATGCCATCAAGTACAAAGCAAGCACTTTCACCCAAAAGATTTATGTAGATAACTTCCGTGTTGTCAACACCAAATCTATCACAGTGAAAGACTTCAACGACTAAATCGTTACTGAATCATAACCTTTAAACGAACAATCATGATGAAAATCAATAAGATAATCATACCAGTAGTAGCATCAGCGATGCTACTCACTGGTTGCGACGACCAAATCATGCAGTGGGGCAAGCCAGGCGACCATGCCGACGTAACCGCTGCCGAGATTCCTCTCGCAGTAAAGGAGGTTATCGCTAATTACGATAATATCAAGGACTATGCCCAGCAATACACCCCTAACATGCTCATCGGTATCGGTATGGGCGCCGACCTATACTGCAACAATGAGAATGGAGAGGGAGACTTGGCAAATGCGAACTACCAGCTCTTCACTCCAGGCAATGCCATGAAGAATGATGCCATCATGGGCAATAGTGGCAGTTTAAACTTCAGCACCGTAGATAAGCTCATTGAGAGCCTCGATGGAAACATGAAGCTTTATGGTCATAACTTCTTCTGGCATACTCAACAGAACCAAACCTACCTGAAGTCTCTCATTGCCCCAACCCTCGTAGTAGAAGCTGATGGCGATATTGCCAATGTGCTGACAGGCGATGCCAACAACTTCAATGGTGGAACCACTGGTGGTTGGAGTTCTTGGGGTAACAATAAGGAAGATGCTTCTGTTACAGAAGGAGCAGGCCAAGATGGCTCTGCAGCCCTCGTTTTGAAGAATAAGGGTGACGGAAATTCTTGGGAAGCACAATGCGCCTATACTTTCGACGACTATTTAGAGAAAGGCAAGACTTATGTCATCAAGTTTAAAGCAAAATCATCTTCACCTTCTGGCGTTATTCAATTCCAATATCAAAATGGTAAGACATACGGCTCACAAGGTGGTTACAACGACTTTAGCGTAGGAACTTCCTGGCAGACTTTCCAGCATGAATTTGCTCCTGCTTATGAGGATGTTAATCGTATTATCTTCAATTTCGGTAAAGTAGGCGCAACCTACACCATCGATGACATCGAGTTTGGCTTGAAACAAGAAGATCCTATGGAGAATGTGCTTGCTGGTGACGACTCCGATTTCGAGGGTGGCACCACTGGTGGTTGGGGCTCTTGGGGCAGCAACAAAGACAATGCTGAGGTTACTGATGGTGCTGGCTACAACAATTCCAAAGGCCTTGTCCTGAGCAACAAGGGTGATGGCAACGCTTGGGAGGCACAATGTGCTTACACATTTGGAGAATATCTCCAGGCTGGCAAGAAGTACATTATTCAATTCTATGCTAAGTCTTCATCTACAGCAGGTGAATTGCAGTTCCAATACCAGAATGGTTCTACCTATGGTTCACAGGGTGGCTATAATTCATTTGCCATCGGTAAGGATTGGATCAAGTGTGAATACACCTTCACTCCTGCATACGAAGATGTCAACCGCATCATCCTCAACTTTGGTAAGGTTGGCGCTACCTATTATATTGACAACGTTAAGTTCGGTCTTGCCAAGGATCAAGGCGTAGCCACAAGAAGCCTGTTGATGGCACAAAAAGCAAAATTTGCGACTCGTGCTAGCCGTAAATATTATGTACCAAAAACTGCCGAAGAAAAGCAGGAAGCACTCGAAGGTGCCATGGATGCCTGGGTAAGCGGTGTGGCTAGTCATTTGAAAGAGAAAGGTGTCACCCCTTACGGCTATGATGTCATCAATGAACCTATCGCAGATGGTAGCTGCAAGGTTCGTGGTATCGACGAAGGAATCTTTGGTGGCACATGGACTGATGATGATGAGGTAACTCATTACGATGCAGCTCCAGAAGAGAATGGGACGGATGGATTGACCCTTAACTGGGGCAACAATCACTGGTACTGGGGCTATTATGTTCCTGACTACCCTGTCAAAGCTTTCCAGTTGGCTCGCAAATATCTTCCAGCTGAGACCAAGCTCTTCGTCAACGACTACAACCTAGAGACTTCTCCAGAGAAACTCGCTGCATTGATTAAGTTCGCACAAGACATTGATACGAAGAATGGATCCCCTATCGTTGATGGTATCGGTACACAGATGCACGTAACACTCTCTTGCAGTGACGATGCTGAGAAGAATGCTGCTAATATCGCATCTCTCAAGGAGAAGGTAGATGCAATGTTCAAGACTATGGCAGCCACTGGCAAACTCGTCAGAGTAACTGAGCTTGACCTCTCTCTCGGAACATCCTCACCTTCTGCCAACCAGTACAAGGCACAGAGTGACTGCTATCGCATGATAGTAGAATCTTACAAGGCTAATGTACCTGAGGCACAGCAGAGTGGTATCACCATTTGGAGCTTGTCCGACAATGAGGCAGAGCATGAATACTGGTTGAAAGACCAAGTTCCTAACCTCTTCGACAAAGAATACAAACGTAAATGGGCTTACAAGGGCTTCTGTGATGGTATTGCAGGCGAAGACTTAGGTCTGGAGTTTGGTGGCGAGGAATATAAGGCTTACTATGAGAAGAACAATGTTTCTTCTTCTGTAGATAAATAAGGTTTAGATTTCATACATACTCCGTAAAAAGGGGCGGTGCATCGAGAGATGCATCGCCCCCTTTTCGTTAAACTATTCAAAATAAAGCATCTATCCCTTGTGTAATCAAACTGAAAGCCATATATTTGCACGCGCAGAATAGTAATCTCTATTACGGTAATGGCGATTACGATAACCAAAAACAAAAGAAATCGCATCATCAAGCGAGACATCTATGAAGTGAAAAAGGACAAAGCCCGCTATGACGAGAACCTCTTGAAACAAAAGGTGGACTATATGCTGCAAGTATGCCCAGAGCTGAAGAAGATGGAAATTCATCTAGCCTGCTTATCTTTGGAAGATATGTAGCGTTCTTTTGGTTAAAAGGTGTATCCTTGGATGCCCGATGATGGGGGGCGGCAAGAATACACCTTTTTCTGTTATTATTTACCATAGAATCCATTATTGCTCATTTTTGACCATACCAAAAACATTTCTCGATAATTGCTTTTCACAAACTCACGAATGATTCTTAGTTCTTTGTCTGTTAATTTTCCTTGTTCTTTTACGATAGTATCACCGTTCGCTTTAACAAACAGTTTGGCAGAGCCTGATTCGGTCAAGCGTTTATCGCTAGCATGTACATGCATCGCTTCCACTATGCAATGGGAGGTGAAATACAGATAATATCCACAAACCATATAGTCGTAATACTTAGGCATAAACTTCCTCCATTACCTTTTTATTTCTATTCCAATACCTGAGAACTATATTGATTTCAATATCGTCCATATTAGTTTCCACAACCTCTCCAGCTTGGGTTATGACAAGGGCATGAAATGGAGCATGCAGGTTAACTATACGGATGAAGTTTTCTTCAGTTAGCGAGAAAGCGTAACCTCCAACAATCATAGTAGCCTTTTCTATGATTGCTATTTTTTCTTTGTCATTCATAATTACCTATTTTTACCGATTTTATTGGTCTAAGAAACGTTTTTGAATCGATGTATAAATTCTCCAAGATTGGGGACAAATCGATATAATCTTCTGTTGGTCCCAAACCATCATAGTCTGCTACCACAACAATATATCCATTATCCCATTCTTTTATCTCCATATAATGCTTAAGGTTTTTTGGAGAACGAAATCGGATGTTGTTATTGCCATAACGAAATGAGGTCATATCTCCATAGTTGGAGAGTATTGCTTGAGAATGAAGCTCTGTTATATCCATAATTTACCTCCTATTTTAAAAAGATTCAACTTTTCGTATGCAAAGATACGATTTTCTACCGAATGAAGCAAAAAAATAAGTAAAATGTTTATGGGGAAAGAGGTTAAAAGAAAAAGGTGTATCCTTGGATGCCCGATGATGGGGGGCGGCAAGGATACACC
>CAVKNU010000034.1:0-21662 GCA_963657465.1 Lachnospiraceae bacterium | reverse complement strand
TGCTTCGGTTTTATTGACAGTGAAGTCTGACAAACTCTAAAATCCCATTACTTTAAAATATTCCTTATGGCAAAGAAGCGCTTATATACCCTAATGTTCGGACTAGCATGTACCCTTTTGGCATTTGCTACTCCTTACTGCGACATACGTAAATTCTCTATTCTAGACGGCCTTGCCGCCAACAACATTTCAGATATTCAGCAATCTAGCGACAACTTGATGTGGTTTGGCACATGGAATGGATTGTCGTATTATGATGGATACAGCTTCAAGACCTTCCGAGATGGTCCTCATGGAGATGATATTCTTTCCACCAACCGTATTAAGTTTCTTCGTCCTACGACAAAAAATGACATTTGGATCGTCACTTTCGACAACAAACCTTATGTATATGACACCCATATTTGTGATTTCGTCAATGTATGCGACCAATTAAATCAAGAACATAACATCGACCTCCGAGTAAATGACATCTACTGTCTGAAGAATGGAGTGACCTGGCTCACCACCAAAGAAGGCAAATATGCCTTCCGTTTCTCCACAGACAAAAATGGAAACGTCACCCATGAACTCATCAACGCAGGAACCAATGGATTCAAAGGAGGTGAGATTTGGTTTATCAGAGACGACAAGAAAGGCAGAGAATGGGTTCTTTCACAAAAAGGAACCTACATCTATGGCAGCAAATTTTCCACCCCTATCCCATTCAAATGGATTCGTCAGGTGGGAAATGACTATTATCTTGCCACCGTGGATGGAAAATTGGCAATTTACGACAGCAAGAACAAATTTTCAATGATTCCTCTGCCAGCTGGCGTGACCAAGATCAACGAGTTGAAAAATACAGGTTATCAACTTTTGATTGCCACCAATATAGGTGTCATCATCTACAACACCCGCAACTTCAAGACCAAAATTGTGAATGTACAAAGTCCGAACCAACCTGTGGCAGAAGTCAAGAAGATCTATACGGATTACACCAATCTCATCTGGGTTTTCACAGAAGGACAAGGTGTTACCACCATCAATCCTAACACATTCGAGACGAAATGGCTCTATGCCGACCAGCCTGTACGCTCCGACCGCACGGAAAGTGACCGACTTTTCATCATGCAAGATGAGCACAACACCTTATGGGTGGTGCCTAACCACAAACCAGAGCCAAAGCAGATGGAAGAACCTACTGAAAATGTAGAGCTCGACAAGAAGAAGCAAGAGGAAGAAGACAACAATGCTTTCATGGCAGCGCAGATTAACGACCGCACCACGGAAAAGATTATGAAGTTTATCACCGAGCATATTGCCGACCCAGACATGAAGATTGATGATATCGCTCAGGCTATGGGCATGAGCCGAAGCGTGCTCTATGGAAAAATAAAGAATGCCATCGGTATGACTCCAGTAGATTTCGTACGACACATCCGAATCATGCGAGCTACAGAAATGTTGCAACAGACCGATGAAACATTGACCAGCATCGCTTATGCCGTAGGATTTAGCGACCCTAAATACTTCTCAAAGGTGTTCAAGAAGGAAATGGGCATCATTCCTAGCGAATACAGAGATAGAACTAAACAATAAGGAAAATGTCGAGAAAAGGGATAAAATATATAAAAACAGGGGGGTAATTGCTAACAAAATAGCAGATTTAAACAGAAATCACCCCCTAAAAAATAGTTTTTACCCCCTATAAATCTCAAAAAAGCACTACCTTTGCAACAGTTCTTAGAAAGTTAAACATAAATTAGAAATTCAAAAACTCACCATATATACAAACGGTAGGGTTTGGAAAGGTACTTCCGGGGGTTGTGAAACTCCCGGACTTTTTTTTAGAAATTTTATCAATATGTATGAACTTGTCTGAAAGAAAAATAGTATCTTTGCACTCGTAACAGAAAAAGATAACATAAATAAAGATACAAAATAGAAAAATGAGAACCGTTTACGAATTCTCTGTCAAAGACAGAAAGGGAAAGGAAGTTTCCCTCAAAGAGTATGCCAACGAAGTGCTACTCATCGTCAACACTGCTACCAAATGTGGTTTCACTCCTCAGTATGAAGAATTAGAGAAACTCTATGAAACTTATCACTCACAAGGTTTTGAAATCCTTGATTTCCCTTGCAATCAGTTTGGGCAGCAAGCTCCAGGAACAGATGAAAGCATTCATCAATTCTGCAAACTTACATACGGTACTGAATTTTCTCGCTTCAAGAAAATTAAAGTCAATGGAGCTGATGCCGCTCCTCTATATAAATTCTTGGAAGAATCAAAAGGATTTGCAGGCTGGGACGAAACACACCCTCTCTACCCTGTTCTTGACAAGATGTTGAGTGAAGCTGACCCTAACTACAAGGAGAGCGCAGACATCAAATGGAACTTTACGAAGTTCCTCATCAACAAGAAAGGACAAGTTGTAGCTCGTTTTGAGCCAACCACCAGTTTTGATGTAATTGCTCAGCAAATAGAAGAACTCTTGAAACAATAAGAACGAAGCGCTTCCTTGATGTATAAGGAAGCGCTTCGTTCATCTTTGATAAAAATATGCATTATTGAAAGCGATTCTTCGCTTTACATTTCCACCTGAGGAACATCTTTCAAGAAATTGGCAATTTCCTCATCAGAAACAGAATAGTTTTGCAAATCGCCATTGATATAGCTATCATAAGATGGCATATCAATCAATCCATGACCAGAAAGACAGAACAAAATCACCTTTTCCTTGCCCTCTTCCTTAGCCTTCAATGCCTCACGCACCGTTGCAGCGATAGCGTGACAGCTCTCAGGAGCAGGAATGATACCTTCCGTACGAGCAAACAACATACCTGCCTTGAAAGATTCCAACTGCGGAATGTCAACACCATGCATATAACCATCTTTCAACAACTGAGAGATAATCATACCTGCACCATGATAGCGAAGACCACCAGCATGAATATTAGCTGGTTTGAAATCATGACCCAATGTAAACATTGGCAACAATGGAGTATATCCTGCCTCATCACCAAAATCATACTCAAACTTACCACGCGTCAACTTAGGACAACTCTCTGGCTCAGCAGCAATAAACTCCGTATGTTTCTCACCACTCAAATTATGACGCATGAATGGGAACGCAATACCACCAAAGTTACTACCACCACCAAAACAAGCAATCACCTGATCAGGATACTCACCAGCCATTTCCATCTGTTTTTCAGCCTCAAGACCAATCACTGTCTGATGCAAAGCCACATGATTCAACACTGAACCCAATGTATATTTACATCCTGGAGTCGTGGTTGCCAACTCTATAGCTTCACTGATAGCTGTACCCAAAGAGCCTGGGTGATTAGGATCGCGCGTAATGATATTCTTGCCAGCACGTGTACTCATAGAAGGAGAACCTTCCACTGTAGCACCAAAAGTACGCATGATGCTAGAACGATAAGGTTTTTGGCGCATGGTAATCTTTACCTGATATACAGCAGCTTCCAATCCATACAGCTTTGCAGCATATGAAAGCGCTGCACCCCACTGTCCAGCACCAGTCTCTGTCGTTACATTGGTATCTCCCTCCTGCTTACAATAATAGCACTGAGGAATAGCCGAGTTAATTTTATGAGACCCCAAAGGGTTAGTACTCTCATTCTTGAAATAAATATGGGCTGGAGTTCCCAAGGCTTCTTCCAATGCATAAGCTCTCACCAAAGGAGTAGAGCGATAGAACGTATATTTTTCCAACACATCTTCTGGAATATCAATCCAAGCATGCTCTGTGTCCAGCTCTTGCTTAGAACACTCCTTATTAAATATATGTGACAAATCATCAGCACTAAGAGGTTGATGAGTCTGTGGATTCAAAGGTGGCAAAGGCTTATTAGGCATATCGGCCTGAATATTATACCACTGAGTAGGAATGTCCTTCTCTTGAAGAATGAATTTTTTCTGTCTCATGATTCTTTATTTTTAGTTATAGCTTTTCCACCACAAAGGTACTAATATTATTTTAGAACAAGCACTTTTTTATTCATTATTTCATGAAAAATATCAATTCACAAACAAAAAGAAGGAATTTTCATTGTTTTTCATTGCGATTAGCAGCATTTGCTTCTTAAAATATTTTCATAAGTAAGCAAAAAAAGTCCGAGAGTTTCACAACTCCCGGATTATACTTTCCAAACTCTACCTTTATATTGTTTTAGCGAGTTTTACTAAATTAATCTATCATTTACTTTCATAAGAACTGATGCAAAGGTACTCTTTTTGAAATAGAACAGGGTGTAATATTTGTTTTTTAGGGGGAATATTTCCACCCCACTACTTTAAAAATACACTATCTTTGCATCAGTTAAAAAAACAACAGGCGTTGTGAAACGCTTTTCATCTTTTACTTATACAACAAACAACAAAACAAGGAGAGCTAATTAATAGCTCTCCTTGTTTGTGTTATAGAGGTTTGCTTACAAAACCAAAATAAGATTTTTTAGTTACCTATCTAAATATATTTCTAAACCTTCTAAAAAAACCCTTATTTTCTTATTTTTGAATTTCTTCTAACAAGCCAACAGCCTTTTCCACGCTATTCACATTACTGATGCGTAAGAATCGCTTATTGTTCTTCTCCTTCAAAGTACATATTTGCACATGGCTCGTCACATAGTTTATCACCTTAGAGAACACCTCGCTGCGATAGAAAGGACTATTCACGTTCGTTACAAACTGCAACTGCATAGCTCCTTGTTTCAACATTATTTTTTCACAGCCCAAATGCTTGCCTATTTTTCTGAGGCGAACCACTTGCATCAATTCCTCACCAGCTCTTGGCACAGGACCAAATCGATCAATCAAACGTTGACGATAAGCAGCAAGCTCCAGATCATCCTCTATACGGTCAAGTTCTCGATAAAGCAACATTCGCTCGCTACTACCAGGTACATATGTATCTGGGAAAAACATTTCCAAATCGCTCTCAATGGCACAGTCATCCACAAAATCATCACCTATTAGTTGCTGACCTTGCTCCATCTCCTCTTGATAAAGTTCGCCAAACTCATCATTCTTCAATTCCGTGACAGCTTGCGACAGGATTTTTTGATAAGTCTCATATCCCAAATCTTCCATGAATCCACTCTGCTCAGAACCCAACAAATTGCCAGCTCCGCGAATATCCAAATCTTGCATAGCTAGATTGAATCCACTGCCCAACTCACTAAAGGTCTCTAAAGCTTCCAAGCGACGGCGTGCCTCCAAAGTTAGGACACTCTTAGGTGGAGAGATTAGATAGCAAAAAGCCTTCTTATTACTTCGTCCCACACGACCTCTCATTTGATGCAAATCGCTCAAGCCGAAATGGTGAGCATCATTCACTATGATGGTATTGGCATTAGAAATATCAATGCCGTTCTCCACGATAGTTGTTGACAGCAACACATCATAGTCATAATTGATAAATCCCATGATTACCTTTTCCAGTTCATCAGGTTTCATCTGTCCATGACCAATCACCACTCTACAATCAGGCACATATTTCTCAATAAGCATCTTTAGCTCTTCCAATTTCGAGATACGATCATTAACAAAATAGACCTGTCCATTTCTGCTCATCTCAAAATTAATAGCATCCGCTATGGCCTCCGCACTGAAAGAGATAAGTTCAGTATGGATAGGATAACGATTAGGAGGTGGAGTGCGGATGATACTCATATCCCTAGCTCCCATCAATGAGAATTGTAAAGTACGAGGTATCGGAGTGGCACTCATGGTCAATGTATCCACATTCACCTTCAACTGACGTAATTTTTCCTTGGTACTCACTCCAAACTTTTGTTCCTCATCGATGATAAGTAGACCTAAGTCTTTCCATTTCACGGTCTTGGATATCAATTTGTGTGTACCAATTAGAATTTCTATCTTACCTTCCGACAAATCAGCAATAACCTGTTTGGTCTCCTTGGCAGAGCGAGCACGGCTCAAATATTCCACTCGCACAGGAAGACCCTCCAGACGTGACTTAAAAGTTTGGTAATGCTGGAAAGCTAAAACAGTAGTAGGCACCAACACAGCCACCTGTTTCCCATCACAAGCAGCTTTGAAAGCGGCACGAATAGCAACCTCCGTCTTTCCAAATCCCACATCACCACACACCAATCGGTCCATTGGGCGAGCACTCTCCATATCTTTTTTCACATCTTGAGTGGCCTTATTTTGATCAGGTGTATCTTCATAAAGGAACGAAGCCTCCAATTCATGCTGCAAATATCCATCCGCACTAAATGCATATCCCTTTTCACGGCGACGTTGCGCATAGAGTTTGATCAAGTCGCGGGCAATATCCTTGATACGTTTCTTTGCTTTCTCCTTCAGACGATCCCATGCTCCCGTTCCCAATGCCGACAAGCGAGGTGGTTCACCCGAATCACCACGACGATATTTACTGATTTTATAGAGCGAATGAATGGAGACATCCACGATGTCATTGTTCTTGTAGATGATGCGGATCATCTCTTGATAAGCATTTCCTGTAGGAACACGCACCAAACCACCAAACTTACCAATACCAAAATCCACATGCACGATAAAGTCGCCAGGTTCCATTTCCTGAAGCTCCTTCATCGTCAAAGCCATCTTTCCTGCTCTAGCCGAATCGGAACGAAGATTGTACTTATGGAATCTATCGAATATCTGATGGTCAGTAAAGAAACAACACTTTTTGTCTTCATCCACAAAACCTTCATGAATGGTCTTATCCACAGGTGTGAAGCGAATCTGATAAGACTGGAGTTCTTCACTCTCAAAGATATCCTTCAAGCGCTGCTGTTGCTTCGTACTATCCGCTAATATATATAAGGTGTAATTTTGAAGCAAATAATCCTCCAAAGTCTTTGCCAACAGCTCAAAATTCTTATGAAAAAGAGGTTGAGGAGTAATTTTAAACTGAATAGTTGCAGACATAGACTCTTTACGAGCCTTCAATTTACTATCAGTCACCATGCCAAACTCAATACGTACATGCTTTGCCACCTCTTCTTGAAATTGCTTGGCAGTACAAAGATTCAGCTCCGTTTGCATATCACGCATGATACGAGCTGCTTCCATCTCCGTAGCTCCCTCCAGTTGCTCCATCATACTCTGCTTAGAGAAGCCCTCCTTGTAAGTTTGCTCAATGCGATCATATACAAAGGTAAAATCCGTCATTACCATCAAGTCTTCTGCATTCAGGAAACTCACAAAAGGTTGTTTGACAGTTTGCAAACTTGCCAGTTCTGGCACAATTTCTATATCCTCACGCTTATCTTTCGACAATTGAGTTTGCACGTCAAAAGTACGGATTGTGTCTATTTCATCACCAAAGAAGTCAACACGGAATGGATATTCACAACTATACGAAAACACATCGAGGATGCTTCCACGCACAGCAAATTGTCCTGGCTCATATACATAATCCGTTGAGGCGAAGCCATAATCAGCTAATGTATGCACAATCTCTGTCAAAGGAATACTTTGCCCCACTTTCAATTTCAATATTCTTTCATCCAAATTCTTCTTGGAGACAACAAGCTCCGACAATGCATCAGGATAAGAAACAATACAAATAGGATTACCAGCCGACAAACGAGCAAGTACTTCTGTGCGCAAAATCTCGTTGGCAGCATCCTTTTGTCCATATTTGATGGCACGTCGATAACTGGAAGGAAAGAAGAAAACACGTTCTTGTCCTAATGCCTGCGTCAAGTCATGATAGAAATAACCCGCCTCGTCAGCATCATCAAGAACAAATAAGACAGAATTCTTTATCTTTTCCTTAAGTGAAGAAAAGAAAAGTGGAGCAGAAGACCCTATTAACCCCTGTAGGAAAATGATCCTAGCCGACATCTTCCCCATTAAATCCAAAAGGGCGTTTGCCTGTGGCGAACGCCCATATAAATTGATGATTTCTTGAATAGTCACCTTTATATTATACTATACATTCTATTTATTTTACCATCTTTGGGTATTTCTTAAACCATCCATCTAAGCGAAGGCGCATCACGCCCAAGAAAGCTTCTCCAAAAATGCCACCATTCATCTTGCTTACACCCTCACGACGATTGACAAAGATAACTGGCACCTCCTTTATCTTAAACCCTATCTTGTGAGAGGTATATTTCATCTCTATCTGGAAAGCATATCCCTTGAAACGTATCTCATCCAAATGGATGGTCTCCAAGACACGACGACGATAGCATACAAATCCTGCAGTAGTGTCGTGCACTTTGAAGCCTGTGACCATACGCACATATTTCGATGCGAAATAACTCATCAGCACACGGCCAATAGGCCAGTTCACCACATTCACTCCTGATACATAACGAGAACCAATAGCTACATCATATCCCTCGTCATGAGTTGCCGCATAAAGGCGAGGCAAATCATTAGGATCGTGACTGAAATCGGCATCCATCTCAAAAATGTACTCATATCCTTGCTTCAATGCCCACTTAAAGCCCGTGATATAAGCTGTGCCCAAGCCCAACTTACCCTTGCGCTCCAAGATATGGAGGCGATCGGCAAACTCTCCTGCCATCAAAGACTTCACGATGGCAGCAGTACCATCAGGACTACCATCATCGATGATAAGAATGTCAAACTCTTTTTCGAGCCCAAAGACGGCACGAATTATCTTCTCGATATTTTCCTTTTCATTGTATGTAGGAATGATTACGATGCTATCACTCATATCTCTTTGATTTTATTTGTTTACCATGCAAAGATACAATATTTATACCAATTCTATGATATCTTGCCGTTATTTTTTATATTTATAACGCAACTTTCCTTCTATTGGTCTGGGTTTTCCACAAATCCTTGGAACTCTGCATCCAATCCAGACATAATGGCATCATAACTCTTGGTCATCTGATTCTTGATGTTATCAGGACCTTTGCCGATTGGAGCTATTGGCTCATGAATCGTCAGACGCAAAGGATGCCAGAAAATCCAATACATATCTTTCATGCGTGGCTTTACCTGAAAACTACCATTGATAGTCAGCGGGCAAACTGGCAATTGCAATTCATCAGCCAACATGAAAGCACCTCTTCTGAACACTCCCATATGGCCAGTGAAAGTACGAGCTCCCTCAGGGAATACCACCAACGACATTCCTTCTTGCAATTCCTCACGTGCCTTATCGTAAGAAGCACGAATTTTGGAAGGACCACTCTTATCCACAAATATATGATGCGCATATTCACAAGCCACTCCCACCAACGGTATCTTGCGAAGTCCTTTTTTCATCATCCACTTGAAGTTACGTCCCAAGAAACCATATACCAAGAAGATATCAAAGGCACCCTGATGATTGGCAACAAACACGTAACTCTGATTTTTCTTCAAGTGTTCGTGTCCTTCCACCTTGACAGGCAGCAACAGTAAGCGTATCCACAGTTGCGACCATAACTTACCAGGATAATATCCCCAAAAATGACCATTGCCCAGCATACATCCCACTACCGTTACAAGACTTGTGAGAATACTAGCCACTAACAAGATTGGCAAACATATCAATAATTGATACAAACGATATAAGTATTTCATTGTGTTTATGATTTCTTTTGTTTTAATGTGATAACAACAATCTCTGCGGTTGCTCCCAAGCGAATAGGAATCGTGCCTCCCAATCCTGCCGTTGTATAGAGCAGACAACCTTCACGCTCATACAGGCCATAATCAAATGGCGCAAACATGGAAGGACGTAAGCCTGCCACCGATATCTGCCCGGCATGTGTATGTCCACTCAATGTGAGTTGAGGAGCCACCAACACCGTATCTTTCGAGCCATGCTCTTGATTGATAGTTGATGGCCACATTTCTCGCCACTGAGTTGGAATATGCTGCAACATCAACACAAAATTTCCTTTTTGGATACCATATAAAGCCTTTGCCACATTCGTGTGCTTAGGTTTGTCATAATTTTCCGTTCCTACAATGAAGATGGAATCGTTCTGTCTATGAATGACAGCTTGCTCGTTATTCAACAAGTGCCATCCCAAACTACGCTCAAACGTCTGTACTTGCTGCTCCAAATTGCATTTTTCCTCTGCACTCCCATCCACATAATAACTATAATCATGATTGCCCAACACACTATACACCCCATCCTTGGCTTTCAAGTTACGCAGTATTCTACGATAAGGATAAACATCTGTGGGTTGTACATTCTGCAAATCACCCGTAAAACAGATCAAGTCAGGATGATAAGAGTTGATGGTATCAACATCTCGTTGTGGCAAGTCACCACGCCAACCATAATAAGCCCCCAAATGAATGTCACTAAACTGCACGATACGATACCCATCAAAGTGACTAGGTAAGTCGCGAACATAAAGCGTTAGATGTTTGACCTCCAATTTACGAAAGCCCTTGGTAAAGCCATAAATAAAGCAGCCAAAAGCCACAACACCCAACACAACACCTACCAATTTTCCCCAATTATGACGACTACGACATAGGCGCATGATAATCCAACCTATTCCACTGCAGAATGCAAAAACAAACTGAGGCACTGCAAAAAGGCTCATCATGACAAACCAAATGTCCTCCAACACAGGATTGTCAGGAATAAAATTTCGCTGTAAAGCCAGATAAAGGCTATACCCTATCACGACTCCTGCAGGCATCCAAAACAAGAGGCGTTTCCATCTTGCGCGAAATCGGCAATAACGTTTAGAAATCCACCAATAAGGCAACAACGTACCTAGTATGATGGGGATTATTATTCGAGCTATCATTGTTTTATTAATCTTGATTGTAAGAAATGGCGCATCATCTCTACAGGAAGCCCTCTGCGATGAGCATAATCTCGCAATTGGTCCTCACCTATTTTTCCCAAATCGAAATAGCGAGCTTGCGGATGAGCAAACATCAATCCTGAAACACTGGAATGCGGTTGCATCATCCCCGATTCCGTGAGTCGAATCCCCACTTGCTTCATATCCAACAAACTATCCAATAAGAAGTTAACACTCGCATCAGGCAACGAAGGATATCCTATGGCAGGCCGGATGCCTTGGTATTCTTCATGATGAAGTTGCTCCATCGTCAGATGTTCATCGGGAGCATACCCCCAATATCGGCGACGCACCTCCTCATGCATTTTCTCAGCCGTAGCCTCAGCCAATCTATCGCATACCACTTGTGACAAGAGTGCCAAAAACTCATCATGTTTATAACAAGCAGTAGCCTCTCCATCCACAGTGGCGCAAAAAACTCCCACCCGATCTTTGATTCCCGAATGAAGAGGACGAATAAAATCAGCCAGACATAGATTAGGCTCCCCTTCCTTGGCAGGATGCTGCTGGCGAAGCATCGGAATACGAACATTTCCTACCCATAAATCATCTCCATCACTATTGGCATCAAACAATCCCACCAATGCATACGTATGGTATTTGCCTTGCCAAGAAGACATCAAATTCAGCGCTTCTGCCTTCATCTGGTCTTTAGCCTCTTGAGGTTTTCCACTCAGTCCCCAGGCATGATAGAAATAAAGCCAATTGATGTAAGGTATTATGTCCGCTATGTCATATATCAATCGTCTGATCATCTGAAAGCTATTGGTTCACCATGACAAGTGGCATCAAATACACCTTTATTATATATAAGGTGTCCATTGCAAAGAGTCTGCACTACTTGCCATTGGTATTCATGTCCTTCCATCGGACTCCATTTACACTTACTCTGAATCACCTCCTTGGTGACTTTCCATGGAGAATGAGGACGCACGATGGTTATATCTGCTTGATACCCTTCACGCAAGAACCCGCGTGAATTCACACAGAACAAGCGAGCTGGATTATGCGACATCAATTCCACCATGCGTTCCAAAGTCAACACCCCTGCATCCACCAATTCCAGCATTGACACCAAGGAGAATTGCAACATAGGCATACCCGAAGCTGCCTTGGCACAACCACCCTGTTTATCCTTCCATTCATGAGGAGCATGGTCTGTACCCACCGTCAATATCCTACCATCCATCAAGGCTGTGCGCAAGGCATCTCTGTCATGGCGGCTCTTGATGGCAGGATTGCACTTTATCAAGGCATGCTTCGTGGCATAATCCTCTTCTGTGAAATACAGATGAGCTATGACAGCCTCCCCCGTAATATTCTCGTCTTTTCCAAAGAATTCTAATTCCTTGGCTGTTGTCACATGCGCAATATGCAAGCGAGTGCCAAATTCTTTGGCTAGTTTCACCGCCAACAAACTACTTTCATAACAGGCCTCCTCGCTACGAATCGCAGGATGCAACTCCACTGCAGGGTCGTCTCCATACTTGGCTTTTGCCTCAGCCATGTTGCGGTTGATGATTTCCGTGTCCTCACAGTGTGTCATGACAGGAAGATTCAACTCCTTGGCTGTTTTAAAGACATTTTGCAAAGACTCGTATTTATCCACCAACATATTGCCAGTGCTAGATCCCATGAAGAGCTTCACTCCCGGTATCAGATGCCAATCCATCTGTGCAAAGCTATCCACATTGTCATTGGTAGCTCCATAGAAGAAACTATAGTTCACATGGCTCTTCTCGGCAGCCAGTTTCATTTTTTCTTCCCAAGCCTCAGGCATCGTAGTTTGAGGTATTGTATTTGGCATGTCAAAATAAGATGTCACACCGCCATAGGCTGCCGCACGGCTTTCACTTTCTATGTCTGCCTTACGAGTCAATCCTGGCTCACGAAAATGCACATGCTCATCGATGACACCTGGTAAAACGAAACACCCCGAGGCCTCGATTATGTCATCGTAGGTGCCACGGGGAGCCTCTCCTTCATATATATTTCTAATTTTATCACCATCAACAACGAGGTCGCCCACAAATCGACGTCCCTCGTTGACAATAGTTCCACCTTTTATTAATATCTTCATGCTATTCGCTAAAAATTAACCAATTAGTTTGCCATGGCAGCCTCTTCCTTTTCCGCAGGAATGGTCGGCTTAGCCAAGTCATTAGGGGTTGGAGCAGGAGCAGCATTAGGAGCCATCTGTACGGCACCACCCTCAGGAGCCCCCATCACCGATTCATGCGTACCATTCATGATAGCTTGATTTTCCTGGGCTTTCTGATAATAATCCTTCACATAAGGATCGTTTTTGAAATTATCGGTAGCCTTGCTCATGATGTCCTCTATCCATGGAGAAAGCATTGGATACTGATTGGTCATAGTGACCAAGAAGAACACTCCTGGTCCCAGAACATTATCAAAGTTATCGGTCACGAACGACGTAATCAACTTATCTTCCTGTTCCGAAAGTTGCATCGCCTCAGCGTTCAATTTACGAGTCACAGCTACCATGTCACTACCATTCATAATTGCCTGATCGTGCTTATGTACCAATTCCTTCTGCTGATTTTGCAATTGCTGATATTTCTTGAAGAAACCAAACAGCTTATCATTCAGAGGAGTTCCACTAACAATTTGCTGTGTATCATCCAATTTTACGACAATATCACCACTTTCCAGCACCAAAGGAAGCACTGGTTCATTATCCATAAAGATATTGGCCATTTTCACAGAATCCAATTTTCCCTCAAAATGGAACTGACCATGAACGACATCACATGAATCTATGTTTTTAAATTCGTTGTCTTTCAGGATTTTCAGGTACAGCATATTTCCGTCCAATGTCCCCACATTGGATGTACCTGCAATTTCGTAACTATTGGCACAAGATGCTAGCGCCAACAAAGTGATGAATGCGTAATATATTTTATTCATAAGCTGCGTATCTCTTTTTCGGAGAACAAAAGTAATATCTTAAATTGAACTACGAAAATAAATTTATGCTATTTAATTGATTATTGATAGTATTTATGTTTTATTTGCATTATTCCTTTTTCAATTCATGAGAAATGCGATGCGTTGTATATAATTCCAATATTGCAGCTATCAAAAGGAACAGCACCCACTTATTATATAAATAGGTGATATAAGTCTCGTAATTAGAAAACCAATGACGAGCAAAAGCATATACAGTATCCACCATGGAAATTCCCGAAAGAACGAAGAACAAATCAGCGATGCCCTGTATTCTCTTCAAGCGATGAATGACAAGAGACGTGCCCTCATAAAACTGCATGGCCTGAATCAAGCTAAACATCACCGTACCCAACAGGAATACCCAACATGTATATAGCACCATACTAGGATAAATAAAACCAAAAGCAAAGCAACCTGCCCCAATAACCATCAGCACGCCACCTGCTATAAAAATTGCACTTTGAATCTTACTCAATTGTTTCATTGTCGTTGTCTTCTTCATTATTAGTATCTGGTAAATCAGAACTGAGTACAAAGATGTCTTCATCGTCAGCCTTCATGAAATAACGCTCACGAGCTATCTTCTCGAAAGCCTTTGGACCCTTGCGCATCTCTTGAAGTTGCTTGGAATCATTTTCATATTGGGCATTATATTTTTCTATCTCAGATTTCAATTGATTAATCTGAAGCCTGTACTTGATGTGCTGACGGATGCTATTGTCATCAACAACACCCACCACCAAAACACCCACTACAATCACTATAAGATATTTATAGTGAGCGAGATAATTCCATATTATACCTAGTCGTTTACTCATTAATTTTGTATTTTGCTTGCAAAGATAATATTTTTTTGTTATCTTTGCATCATCAATTAAGAAAAAATAATGGAAGAATATATTGTTTCTGCAAGAAAGTACCGTCCAATGACCTTCGACTCGGTGGTTGGACAGGGTGCTTTGACCACAACTCTGAAAAATGCAGTCAAGAGTGGCAAGCTGGCACACGCCTATCTTTTCTGTGGTCCGAGAGGTGTGGGAAAGACTACTTGCGCCCGCATTTTTGCCAAGGTCATCAACTGTGAACATCCTCGTGAAGATGGAGAGGCTTGCAACGAATGTGAAAGTTGCAAAGCTTTCAATGAGCAACGTTCCTACAACATCTTTGAGCTCGACGCTGCCAGCAACAATGGCGTGGAGCAAATCAAGGCCCTTATGGAGCAAACTCGCATTCCGCCTCAGGTGGGCAAGTACAAAGTATTTATCATCGACGAGGTACACATGCTAAGTGCCGCTGCCTTCAATGCCTTCCTCAAGACTTTGGAGGAACCACCATCGCATGTCATCTTCATCCTCGCCACCACGGAGAAGCATAAGATTCTGCCAACCATCCTAAGTAGATGTCAAATCTACGACTTTGAGCGCATGACCGTGCCCAACACGATCAACCACCTCAAGATGGTGGCAGAGAAGGAAGGCATACAATATGAAGAACAAGCACTTGCCGTCATCGCAGAGAAAGCAGATGGCGGTATGCGTGATGCCCTGTCCATCTTCGACCAAGCAGCCAGCTTCTGCCAAGGCAACATAACCTACAAGAAAGTCATCGAAGACCTCAATGTGTTGGATAGCGACAATTACTTCAAGACCATCGATCTCGCCCTGGAAAACAAGGTGAGTGACATGATGTTGCTTCTAGACAGCATCCTAGGCAAGGGATTCGACGGAGGCAACATGATACAGGGACTCGCTAAGCATGTACGCAATGTGATGATGGCGAAAGACCCACAAACATTGCCATTGTTGGAAACTAGCGATGAGCAAAAAGCCAAGTATCAAGAACAAGCCAAGAAAGCACCTACACCTTTCTTATATAAGGCGCTCAGAATCATGAACGAATGTGATGTACAATATCGCCAAAGTTCCAACAAGCGACTTCTCGTGGAGTTAACCCTCATACAAATCGGGCAAATCACACAACCCGAAGACAAGGATGTGCCTAGTGCGGGGCGTACGCCCCATAGATTAAAATCCCTGTTTCAGAAAATTATCTCTCAGCTTAAGCCTGCCACTCAGGGTGCAGGTGCTGAGCAGTCTAGCAACAGAACAGAACCGAAACCTACCCCTTCTTCTGCTGCTACGGGGGCTTCTACCCCTAACAATAGTACGCCACAAGCCGCAAACCATACTCCCCAAAAAGCTTCCGCCCACATTCAGCTAGGCAGAATCGGAATGACTTTTGCCAATCTAAAGAAAGCAGAGATTGCCAACAACAAAAAACTTGCAGGCATCGAAGACCTTCCCGAAACTCCAGAAACAGCCAAGAATGGGGAACAGGAAGAATTCTCACAAGAACAAGTGGAAAGCCAATGGATGGGCATGTGTATGCGAATGCAAGCCATACCAGAATTTATAGGATTGGCAGCCCGCATGAAAGGCATTACGCCTAAGATTACCACGTTCCCTAATATAGAGGTGGTAATAGACAACCAACTTCTGTTGGACGACATCCTGCGAATCAAGAACAGAATCCGCTCCACGTTTATGAACGGACTTCACAATAGCCAGCTCACCATCAACTTCCGACTGGCGGAAGCCGATGAAGTGGCTAAGATTTTGTCAAAGAAAGAAGTCTTCGAAAAACTAAAAGCCGAAAATCCAGCAATTGAAAAGTTAACTCAGATGCTGAAGCTTGTCATGACGTAAAAGATTACTGAAAACAATAAAAAATCCCAAACTTCCAAGACTGGAGTTTGGGATTTTAATCTCTCTCATATTTACATTACCTCAAAAACTAAATCAAAGCCATACCAGCCTCCTCACATTCCTTTCGCATCTCCTCAGGCCAAATACTAGCCTGAATCTCACCAATGTGAGCCTTATGGAGCAAAACCATGCAAAGACGGCTCTGACCGATACCACCACCAATACTCAAAGGCAACTTGTCATTGAGCAACTGTTGATGGAAATACAACTTCTCTCGGTCTTCCTTTCCTTCAATCTCCAGCTGGCGAACCAAGCTCTCCTTATCAACACGGATACCCATAGAGCTCAATTCAAAACTACGTTCCAAGACAGGATACCAAATCAAAATGTCACCATTGAGACCTGCCAATCCATTCTCGGCAACCGTACTCCAATCATCGTAGTCAGGAGCACGCCCATCATGCTTTTTACCATCACTCAACTTGCCACCGATACCTTCGACAAACACGGCACCATACTTTTTACAAATGGCATCCTCACGCTCCTTTGGAGTCTTGTCTGGATACATATCAAGCAGTTCCTGCGCATGAATAAAATGAATCTCTTTAGGCAAGAAAGGCTTAATCTGAGGGTAATGCTCACAAGTGAGATACTCCGTGCGAAGAATGGCAGCATAAATACGGCGAACCACATTCTGCAAGAAAGCAAGTGTACGGTCGCCCTTCTCAATAACAGCCTCCCAGTCCCACTGGTCCACATAGAGTGAATGAAGATTGTCCAACTCCTCATCCGCACGAATGGCATTCATATCAGTATAGACTCCATATCCTGGCTCTATATTATATTCCGCCAAGGTGAGTCGCTTCCATTTTGCCAAAGAATGAACCACCTCAGCCTTCGCATCTCCCAAATCCTTAATCGGGAAAGTGACAGGACGCTCCACTCCATTCAAGTCATCATTGATACCCAATCCCTGAAGCACGAAAAGAGGGGCTGTGACACGACGAAGACGAAGCTCCGTAGCTAAGTTCTGCTGGAAGAACTCTTTTATAAGTTTGATGCCCATTTCCGTTTGACGCATATCCAGCAATGCCTTATAATCGATGGGCTTAATCAGTTTGCTCATGTTGTTATATTATTGTTTGATGGTGCAAAGATACAAATAAATTATTAATCTGCAAGAATTTTTCTTGATTATTTTGCATAATGATAGAAAATTTTAGCCTTTTCTATCTTTTTGTTTTATATTTATTACATTTTTACTTACACTTTTTGTTTTACAAGCATTTTCTTCCCATATCCCTTTTAGTAGCTCTTTTTCACTATTTATAAAGAGGAAAATTTGGTTATATCGAATAAAATCTGTATTTTTGCAGTCGTATTACAAAATTTTGGTCCTGTAGCTTAGTTGAATAGAGCGTCAGATTCCGGTTCTGAAGGTCCTGGGTTTGAGTCCCAGCAGGATCACTTTATACCTTATATATAATTAAGAATATGGATCTAGTAGAAAGATTTATCAATTACACCAAGTTTGACACTCAGTCGAGCGAAGACTCCGACAGTGTGCCTAGCACGGCGAAACAGCTGGAGTTCGCCAAGTACCTGAAACATGAATTGGAGAAGGAAGGTCTCTGCGATGTAGAGATGGACAACATGGGCTACATCTATGCCACCTTGAAAGGTAACACCAAGAAAAAGACACCTACCATTGGTTTTATTTCCCACTATGATACAAGTCCCGACGCTAGCGGCAAGGACATCAAAGCACGCGTCATCAAGAATTATGATGGCAATGACATCGAACTGAGTCCAGGCATCATTTCTAGCGTAGAGAAATTCCCTGAACTGAAAGCACATAAGGGCGAGGACATCATCGTCACAGATGGTACCACTTTGCTAGGTGCTGACGACAAGGCAGGCATCGCCGAAATCGTACAGGCCATGTGCTATCTTCGCGACCACGACGAGATTAAGCACGGTGACATCCGTGTGGGATTCAATCCCGACGAAGAGATTGGTATGGGTGCCCACCATTTCGATGTAGAGAAATTCGGCTGCGATTGGGCTTACACCATGGACGGTGGTGACTTAGGCGACTTGGAATATGAAAACTTCAATGCTGCTGGTGCCAAGATCAAGATAAAGGGAGTGAGTGTTCACACCGGTTATGCCAAGGGCAAGATGATCAATGCGAGCCGATTGGCAGTGGAATTCCAGAACATGATTCCTGAGGATGAAACCCCTGAGGCTACCGAGGGATACCAGGGATTCTACCACATCACAGGCATCGAGAGCCGTTGCGAGGAAGCCAAATTGAGCTACATCATCCGTGACCATGACCGTGATAAGTTTGAAGACCGCAAGGCTTTCATTGCCAATTGCGCCAAGAAGATGAATGAAAAGTATGGCGAGGGAACCTGCATTGCAGAGATTCATGACCAATACTACAATATGAAGGAGAAGATTGACCCTAACATGCATGTCATCGACATCGTGCTGAGAGCCATGCAAGAAAGCGGTGTTCCTCCTCGTGTAGAACCTATTCGTGGCGGTACCGATGGTGCACAGTTGAGTTTCAAGGGCTTACCATGCCCTAACATCTTTGCAGGCGGCGTCAACTTCCACGGTCCTCATGAGTTTGTCAGCATCCAGGTGATGGAGAAAGCCGTACAAACCATTGTTAAGATTGCTGAAATTACGGCAGAATACAATGACTAACGAAAAGAGTTAATAATTGATAGTTTATAGTCAACAAGGAACGCTCCTTTTGGCTATAAACTATTTTGTTATTAATAGCTTTGCACATCTATTTGCAACAATAAGCTATTAACTATAAACTTTTAAAAGTGCTATGGCAGAAATCCCTTTTCTCGTTAAAGACTTAGCCCTCATACTGATGGTGGCTGGTATCGTAACCCTTATCTTCAAAAAGCTCAAGCAACCTCTTGTACTCGGTTACATCGTGGCGGGATTTCTTGTCTCTCCCCACATGCCTTACACGGTTTCGGTTGTAGATGAAACCGACATCAAGACATGGGCAGACATCGGTGTCATCTTCACCCTGTTCTCCCTGGGTCTCGACTTTTCCTTCAAGAAGATTGTCAAAATGGGCTCCTCGCCAATCATTGCCACAGTGGTCATCGTCTTTTGCATGATGATGCTAGGCATCAGTGTGGGGCATGGCTTCGGTTGGAACAAGATGGACTGCATCTTCCTCGGAGGTATGCTTGCCATGAGTTCCACCACTATTATCTACAAGGCTTTCGACGACATGGGGCTACGGCAGCAGAAATTTGCTGGCATGGTGATGAGTGTCTTGATTCTGGAAGACATTCTTGCCATCGTCATGATGGTGATGCTTTCCGCCATTGCGGGAGGCAACAATCCCGATGGTGAGCAAATGCTCGGTTCGGTGGTCAAGATAGCCTTCTTCCTTGTGTTGTGGTTTATCGTGGGCATCTTTGCCATTCCATTGTTTCTCCGTTCGGTGCGCAAGCTCATCAACAGCGAGACCTTGTTGATTGTGGCGTTGGGATTGTGCTGTGGCATGGCAGTGCTCTCCACCAAGGTCGGATTCTCCAGTGCTTTCGGAGCCTTTGTGATGGGTAGCATCTTGGCAGAGACCATCGAAGCCGAGAAGATTATCAAACTTGTGGAGCCTGTAAAGAATCTCTTCGGTGCCATCTTCTTCGTTTCTGTGGGCATGTTGGTGGACCCTAAGATATTGGTAGATTACGCCGTGCCTATCCTGTCCTTAGTTTGCACGATTCTAGTAGGCCAAGCCATTCTGGGTACCTTTGGATTCATGCTTGGAGGAGAATCTTTGAAGTCGGCCATGCGCTGTGGTTTCTCCATGGCACAGATCGGTGAATTCTCGTTTATCATTGCCTCCTTGGGTTTGTCGCTCGGTGTCATCAGCAACTTCCTCTATCCTGTCGTGGTGGCAGTGTCTGTCATCACCACCTTCCTCACCCCTTACATGATTCGCCTAGCTACTCCTAGCTATCGCATCATGGAAAAACATCTGCCGAGCCGTCTCATCAATATCTTCAACCACTTTGCGATGAGCCACCCTTCCACCACTCAGCAAAGCAATTGGAAGTCGCTGCTGAAACAGATGACCATCAACACGGTGGCTTACTCCATTCTTTCAGCAGCCGTCATCACCTTGATGTTCACCTTTGTGTTGCCTATCATGCGCAACCTTTTCCCGGGTTGGAAACTTCATTGGTACGCCAATGCCATCACAGGCTTGCTTACAGTAGTGATGATAGCCCCTTTCCTACGTGCCATCGTCATGAAGAAGAACCATAGCAACGAATGGAAACGACTCTGGGTGGAGAGCAACATCAATCGCATACCACTTATTTTCACAATCGTCGTGCGATTCGTGATAGCCCTCTGCTTTATCTTTTATGTTTGCAATTACCTCACTCGTTTCACCAATGCGCTCATGATTTGTATCGCAGCAGCAGTGGTATTGCTCATGATTGCGTCCCGCCAAACCAAAAAGCGTAGCATCAAGATGGAACGACTCTTTATCCATAACCTTCGTTCACGTGACATCAGGGCACGAGTTACTGGCGAGAAAAAGCCATTGTATGAAGGCCATCTTCTAGACCGAGACATCCACATCAGTGAATTCGAAGTACCAGAGGATTCCTTATGGGCTGGCAAATCACTGAAGGAGCTACATCTACGTCAGCAATTTGGCATCGACATGAGTAGCATTCTCCGTGGCTCTCAGCGTCATAACATCCCAAACGGCGATACTGTCATCTTTCCTGGCGACAAGCTGCAAGTGATTGGCAATGACGACCAATTGCAGAAATTTGCCACAGCACTCGAAGCTGCCATCGTGCCAGAAGATCCTGAGATTGAGAAACGAGAAATGAAACTACGCCAACTCATCATCAGCAGCAAGAGCGAATTTTGCGGAAAGACTTTGAACGACAGTGGCATCAGAGACAAATACAACTGCATGGTCGTGGGACTCGAAGAAGGACTTGAAAACCTAACTAAGATTTCCCCTTCCTATGTATTCCAAAAAGGTGACATCATCTGGCTAGTTGGCGAGGAAAGCAATTTGCGAACAGTCATGAACTGTACATAAAAAGTTACACTGGTGTCTCTTAAAATTATTTAAATTCGAAATTATGTTGTTCATGCACAATG
>CAVKNU010000033.1:0-22491 GCA_963657465.1 Lachnospiraceae bacterium | reverse complement strand
TTCAAATTCCTGTTCCATTATTGAATTCTATATCTAATAAACTTTGTTTTTCTTTCTTATATTTCTTTGTTTTCGGCTGCATGTCCTTGGTTACCCAAACGTTGGCTCCCACCACGCAGCCCTTGCCGATGGTAATCCTGCCGAGGATGGTGGCATTGGCATAGACGATGACATCATCTTCGAGGATTGGGTGGCGAGGGATGCCCTTGATAGGGTTGCCGTCCTTGTCGAGTGGGAAACTCTTGGCTCCGAGGGTCACACCCTGGTAGAGCTTCACGTTGTCGCCGATGATACAGGTGGCTCCGATAACCACACCCGTTCCGTGGTCGATGGTGAAATGCTTGCCTATCGTAGCCTCAGGGTGGATGTCGATGCCTGTCTCTGAGTGGGCAAGCTCGGTCATCATTCGGGGGATGAGTGGCACGCCCAGTTCGTAGAGCACATGAGCCACACGATAGTTGGTCAGTGCCTTGATGACAGGGTAGCAAGAGATAATCTCTCCTTGGCTCACGGCGGCAGGGTCGCCCTCGTAGGCAGCCTCCACGTCGGTGGCAAGAATCTTTCTCAGCTTAGGAAACTCCATGATAGCCTTGGCTGCCAGCACGCCAGCCTTGGCTCGCTGATGCTGCAACTCCTGGTCGGTCTCGGTCTCGCAATCGTTGGCGAAACAGAGTCCTGCCAGAATCTGTTCAGAGAGTTTCTCGTAGAGCTTTTCCACTCTTACTCCGATATGATATTTGATGGTGGAGATATTGACGGATGAATTGCCGAAATATCCCGGGAATAGAATAGAACGAGACAGACTGATAATGTCTTCGAGCGCCTTGCCCGAAGGGAGTGGGTTCCCGTCTCGATGCTGATGGAAGAGACCCTTCAATGATTCGGGGCAAGAAAGCTCCTCGATGGTCTCTGTCAGCTGATGAGTTAATGTATCTTTACTCATTTCTGTAGTGTATCAATAAATCCGATGCAAAGATACGATTATTCTCTTAAAGCACAAAGAAATAGAAGCTGTTTTTTTGCTATTAAATGCGAAAAAACAACTCCTATGATTATTTTTATCCTGCAATGCTGTCAAGGAAAAGCAACAGGCGGTTTGTGACATTCACTTCGCTCACTCCAGAATCGAAGTCGAGAGACACGAGATTCAAACTAGGGTATCGTTCATGTAGTCGCTTTTCTATACCTTTGGAAATCACGTGGTTGGCAATGCATCCGAAGGGTTGAAGTGAGATGATATTGTCCACTTCGTCTCGAATATACCCAATGATGTCGGCAGGAAGTAACCAACCTTCACCAAACTGTGCCGCTAACGACACGATACCATCCACTTCTTTTGCGTCATCGAATATGTTGGTGAACTTGCGGAAGTAACGGAATTGGGATGCTACCTTATTGACTTGCCGGATACGACGACCGATAAGGGCTTGGTAAGCTCCTTCCACCACGAAGTCTGGTACTCGACTGCAACTCAGTCTTGTATGTTTCTGCACCTCTACATTTACGAATTCTTGCAAGAAGAATGGAGCTAACAACGGAGGTACTACCTCTATACCCTTAGAAATGATGTACTTCTCTAAGAATTGATGGGAGAACGGATTGAATTTTAAGAATATCTCACCTACAATTCCAACCTTTGGAACCTCTTTGTCAAGAGTCATTTGGTTGAATTCTTTAGCCGCTCTATCTAATAGCTTGATGAGTCCGTTGGCTGAGTTTTGTGCGATAGGCTCATCTATCAATTGCATGTATTTATCTCGCAACTCTTTGGCAATGCCTTTCTTGCGCTCACGTACAATGCAAGCATTATACATTTCGTTGATGGCATCGCCATAGAGAATGGCAGTGATGATAATTTGTGAGTATTTCAGCCAAGGTACGTTGAAACCTTCTTGCTCATTGTAGTCTTGCTTGTCATCAGTAGAACCATTTGCTTCGCCTGTTGAGGCTGTTACGCCAAGGGTGAGCAATGGCACGTCTTGGAATCCGTTCGCCACCATGGCTCGTTTAATCAAACCTGCATAATTGGTCGCACGGCATTGACCGCCTGTCTGGCTCATCACCACGGCAGTGTTCTGAAGGTCGTATTTGCCGGACTTCAAGGCTTTTATGATGTCGCCAACGATGAGGGTAGCAGGGTAGCAAATCTCATTGTTGGCGAACTTCAAGCCGAGTTCTGCGCTAGCCTCATTGCTCATTGGGAGCACCTCTACGTCATAGCCTATTAACTTCAAAATAGGAGGAATGATAGGAGTGAGATACTCAGTCATGAATGGAGCGAGAATCTTGCGATGTACGTCTTCCTTTTTGAATACCTTAGTTTGGATGAGAGGAATCTTAGCTCTTTGCTCTTCGTTTTTCACTCCTTTCAGACTTTCCACCAGTGAACGGACACGGAGTTTTAGGCTTCCGATGTTGCTTACGTCATCTATTTTCAAGAGTGTAAAAGGCTTGTTGTGACGGCGCATGATGTCGCGTATCTCGTCTTGAATGAACGAATCTGGTCCGCAACCGAAACTGGTCATCTGTACGAAATGTATATTGTCATCTTGTTCTGCTGCCCATTGTGCAGCCTTCATGATGCGGTTCATGTAAGCCCATTGCTTTACGAGATAAGTCTCAGGCTGAATGCTTGTGTCGTTTCTCACAATATCTTCACTGATAACATTCACGCCCAGGTTGGCAATCATCTCACTGAGTTTGTGCTGGATGAGTGGATCTGTATGGTATGGACGTCCTGCAAGGAGGATGGTTAGCCGTTTGGCAGATTTGCAGTCTGCAGAATTTTCATTCGTACTGTTATGTAGAATATCCAACGCTTTCTTCTTGATGGCTGAAGTATATGCTTGTTGTGCAGAAATGGCTTGTAATATAGCAGCTTTTGCGGTTCTCTTACTTACGCCCAATCCCTTGAGATATTCAATTATCTGTTTCTCCAAAGCCTTAGGCTGAGCAAAGTTGATGACTGGGGCATCGAGCGGCTTTTGCAAGTCGATGACACTCTTGATGACATCGCTGTAGCCCGATACCACAGGACAGTTGAAGGAGTTCAATGAATGCTCTGGGTCGTCATTGTGCTCGTATACCACGTATGGCATGAGGATGCGGTCCACCTCTGGGTTTTCGTTCAATTCCTTCAGATGGCTGTGGGCGAGTTTGGCAGGGAAGCAGATGTTGTCGCTCATCACCGTGTTCAATGCTCCCTCGTATTTTCCGAAAGTCGATTCGGAGGAAAGAACGATGTCGAAGCCTGCGGCACGGAGGAGGGCATTCCAGAAAGGATATTCCTCATACATGTTGAGAATGCGAGGAATACCAATCTTTATGATAGCTTGTTTGGTGTTGGATTTTTGTTCCAATGAAGTCTTTGTGCATCCTGTGGTAAGAGGACGGTCGAAAAGCAAATGATACTTGTAGGTATAGATGTTGTCTCCTTTTACGTCGTTTTTACCCTTGTTGTTGAACACTCGTTCGCACTTGTTGCCTGAATAATATTTGTTGCCACCAGTAAATGTGTAACGAGAAACATAGCAGTTATTTTCGCAACCATAACATTGCAACTGCTTGGTCTCGTAGTGGGCGAGAGCGAGAAAATCGTCAATAGCTCTTGCTGGTCCTACGGATTTTGCTGCATGAAGAGCACAACCATAGGCACCCATTAACTCAGGCATATTGCTTCGAGCCACTTCTGTGTGAGTGAGTAATTCGAATGCACGTACTACGGCATCGTTTCGCATGGTTCCACCTTGCACCACGATTTTACCTCCCAGATTGTCGTTCCCGTGAAGTTTTAGCACCTTGTAGAGGCAGTTTTTGATAACGGAATAAGAAATGCCAGCGGAAATGTCCGCAACAGAAGCACCTTCTCGTAATACTTGTTTTACTTTTGAATTCATAAATACAGTACAACGAGTGCCAAGGTCACAAGGGGCTTTTGATTGACAAGCAAGTTGGGCGAATTTATTGACATCGTATCCCATGTTGTTGGCAAATGTCTGAATGAAAGTGCCACAACCAGAGCTACATGCTTCGTTTAGTTCCATGCGCACTACTGCCCCTTTTTCTACAAATATCGCTTTCATATCTTGTCCACCGATGTCAAGGATAAAGCTAACGTCGGGTATTAGCGAAGCAGCAGCTCGCTCATGTGCCATTGTCTCAATGATGCCGCTATTTAGGTTGAATGCTGCTTTAATGAGTTCTTCTCCATAGCCTGTAGAGCACGACCCTACGATTTCCAGGTCAGCACCACGGTTCTCTGCTTCTTGTTTGAGGGCTGTGAGACCATCGGCTACTGCCTTGATTGGGTTGCCAAGGTTGAGGCGATAGTTGGTGAAAACAATATCTTGGGATTTTTCGTTCAATCTTACTGCTACAATCTTGGTGGTTGTTGATCCCGAGTCAATCCCAAGGACTACTTGTTGCTTGCCTGGTTTCAACGCTTTTGTCTCAGTGGCAAAACGTTCTTTGGATTTGAGCCATTCCTCATGCTCCTTGGCGTTCTTGAAAAGGGGCGCAAGAGAACTGTGCCATTCAGTATTCGACTCAATAGTGAGTCGGTTGATAAGCTCGGATAATGGCTTCTCGGCAATGTTTTTTGCTCGATACGCGCATCCCAAAGCTGGAATCAAATTGCTATTTTCCGATACGATGAAATCTTCCGAAGAGAAATGCATGTATTCGCAGAAGGCTTTGCGAAGGGCAGGGAGAAAAGTGAGCGGACCTCCACAAAGAAGAATAGGCGCTTTGAAATCAATGCCATGTGAGAGGGTTACCACAGTTTGTACGGCAATACTATGGAAGATGCTGGCTGCGATGTCTTCTTCTGGCAAATTGCGAGCCATAAGATTTTGAATGTCTGTCTTGGCGAATACACCACAACGGGCAGCCATCGGATAAACATGAGAGGCATTCATTGCCAATTCGCTCATCTTCTGGTTGTTAACCCCCATCAAAACACTCATTTGGTCAATGAAGGCTCCTGTGCCACCAGCACAGTTGCCATTCATTCGAAGCTCCATGCTGCCATTGGATTTGAAGAATACTACTTTGGCATCCTCACCACCGATGTCGATAAGTGCCTTAGCCTCAGGATGAGCATTTCGAGCATAAATAGTGGCCGCTACAACTTCTTGCACAAATTCTGCCTGAAGTTGTTCGGCTGTAGCCATGCCTACGCTGCCTGTTACACACAGACTAACCAAAGGTTCATTCGCTGGTTGCGCCTGGATTTGTGCTTTTGAGTTGTTTCGTTGTATGCGAAGGGTGTCTTTTATCTCTGCGAAGTATTTGCTCACCAATTCGTTGACATGCGCATTGTGGCGTTCGTATTTCGAATATACGAGCTTTCCTTGCGGGTCGATAACTGCTATTTTTGCTGTAGTTGAGCCTACGTCGAGTCCGATTCTATAAATTGTATTCTCCATCATTATGAGTTATCTTCTCCTATTTATTTTATTTTCAGGGTGCAAAGTTACAAAAAACTTTCGTAATAGCGAAAATATTCCGATTCATAGTAGTGTAAAGCTAAATTCCCTTAGAATTTCTCAGACCTACCTTGTCGCATGTCTTTAAATGCGCTCCAAGCAATAGGAACAGCCATGCTGAAAGAGCAAACGTCTGCCCATGCTTGGCACATCTCAACACCTAATAACCCGAAGAAATGGGGTAAAAGAAAAATAAGTGGAATGAAGAAAAGCCCACTTCTAGCTGCGGCTACGAGGTTAGCTCTCACAGGCTTGCGGATGGTTTGCATCAGCATGTTGGTGAGTACGATGGTGGAGACAAGTGGGTAACTGATGATTTGCCAGTCGAGAGCTACGGCTCCTACTTTTATCACTTCTGGGTCGCTACGGAATAATTTGATGATGGATTCTGAAAACAAAAATCCGATGATAGCGCAAACAGATAGAAATATCGTGCCACACTTGATGCAAAATAAGAAAGCTTCCTTCACTCTCCCATATAGTTTGGCTCCATAACAGAAACCGCAAAGCGGCTGAAAACCTTGTCCTAATCCAATGACTACTGCATAGATGAAGAATGAAATGCGGGTCACAATACTCATGCCTGCTATGGCTGCGTCACCATAGGCACCTGCTGCTACGTTGAGAAGAATTGTTGATACACTGCCAAGTCCTTGGCGGGAAAGTGATGGGGTTCCTCCAAAGATAATTTCTTTGGCAAAACTCTTGGAGGGAGTAAAATTACTCCATTTGATGCGGATATTCTCTCCTCTGCGACTCATCAGGAAGAGCATGGTGCATCCGAAAGTTTGACTGATGAGTGTAGCAATGGCTGCACCAGTGATGCCCAAACTGAAATGGAGTATAAGCAGTGGGGCAAGTATGAGATTGAGCAAAACGCCTGATAGAATGCCTTTCATGGCATAAACGGCATTGCCTTGAAAACGCATTTGATTATTGAGCGTGAGCGACATGGTCATGAAGGGCGCTCCTAGCATGACAATACTGAGATAACGCTTGGTGTAGGGGAGAATGGTAGGTGTGGAGCCTAAGAAAATGGCAAGTGGAGTGATGAAAAACAGTCCTAGCAGAGCAATGATGAAACCTGCTAGAAAACTTAAAATGACGCCTGTCGCAGCCATTTTATGAGCTAACTCTTGTTCCTTGGCACCTAATTTTCGAGAGATGTAATTACCTGAACCATGTCCGAAGAAAAAGCCGACAGCCTGAATGACGGACATGACGGAAAAACTAATGCCTACAGCCGCTGTACATTGGGTATTGATTGTTCCCACAAAATAGGTATCGGCAAGATTGTACATGCTTGTCGATAACATGCTGATAATGGTTGGGATGGCCATCGTGAAGATGACTTGATGTATGGGGGCATGGGTAAGAAATGTGTAATTGTCTCTCGATTTTTTCATGCTGCAAAGGTACTATTTTCTGTTTAAAACAAGGCATAGATGTGTGTTAAAGAATCTAACTGGTGCTTTTCGGTACATTTATGACCTAAAATACTGCAATATTTTCATAAAATATTGTTTTATATTTGTTTTTTTTGTATATTTGCAGCGGATTTCGTGAATGATAATGAGTAAAAATATTGAAATAAAGAAAGTTAGTACGGGAAGAGACTTGGATAGGTTTATCGATTTTTATTACGAATTGTATCGTGATAATCGATTTGCTGTACCATTTATGCGATTTGATGAAGTGAACACTCTCAGTAAAGATAAAAATCCTTCTTTCGACTTTTGCGAGGCAGAGTATTTTCTGGCTATCCGTGATGGCGAAGTGGTGGGTAGAGTGGCTGCTATTATCAATCATCGTGCTAACGAACAGTGGCAGAAGAAGCAGGTGCGCTTTGGATGGTTTGACTTTATTGACGACATCGAGGTGTCGAAGGCACTGTTGGGGCAAGTGGAAAAATATGGAAAAGCCCATGGAATGGCGGAAATGGCTGGTCCTTTGGGCTTTACTGATATGGATCGTGAGGGAATGTTGATCGAAGGATTCGAACGCTTGGCTACGGCTTATGTAATTTATAATTTTCCTTACTATCCTCAACATATGGCTCAGATTGGGGGATTCGAGAAAGACAACGATTGGATGGAATATCGCATCAAGGTGCCAGAGATAACTCCAGAGAAGTTTGCTAAAACGTCACAGATGATAGAGCGTCGTTATAATCTTCGTGCTCATAAATTCACCTCAGCGGAATTACTGAGACACGGTATGGGACGCAAGGTGTTTGATATATTGAATGAGACTTACAAGGATTTGTATGATTTCCAACGCTTGTCGGAAAGGCAGATAGACCAATTGGTGAATGACTATATCAAAAAAGCGGATTTGAATCTTGTGACGGCTATCGTGGATGCTAATTTTTCCCTAGACAAGGTGGATGCGCTCCAATTGAGTAACGATGAACGTGAGGAATACGCCACGTTAGGAGGAAAAATGGTGGGATTTGGTGTGTCTTTTCCTTCATTTGCTAGAGCACTGCAAAAAACTAGAAATGGCAAATTGTTTCCTTTTGGCTGGTGGCATTTGTTGAAAGTGCTCAAGTGGCATAAGACGGATACCGTGGATTTACTTCTTATAGGGGTGTTGCCTGAATATCGCACAAAAGGTGCTAATGCCTTGATATTTGCTGATTTGATAGAGCAATATCGACAATACGGGTTTAAATGGGCAGAGGCTATGCCGCAGATGGAGGCCAATACGAAAATGAGAAATCAATGGCAGTATCTGGAATCTGAGATACATCGCCGACGTAGATGTTTTAAGAAAAAATTATAATAACATTATATATTGTAACTCAGTTTATGTGTATATAAAACTGGATATTTCATTTCGCTATGGGATATCTGCCAATAAAAAATAATCTCCAAGAGAAGCCTCAGGCGAGAGACTTCTTCTTGAAGATTATTTTTTCCATTAATGTAACTCCTAGAATTGCGGTGATGATACCTAAAGTGACATCGATGATGTAATGATGCCCGCTGTAAACGGCTGTCCACCAAATTCCTATGCAGATAAATGCAAAAAGCAAAATGGTGTAGATGCGCTTATTGCTCAATGCGGCATAGATCGTGGTGACGAGCATATAGGCTGCATGAAGGCTTGGAACGGCTGCGAATACATTGGCGTTCTTTCCATACAGACCATGGAATATTTGTGTGCCTGTCATGGCATCGAAACGTCCCAGACCAGCCACATTGCCTGGAGTATGAAGCACAGCTTTAAAACCGTAGTTCATAGCATACCAAGGTGGGGCAGCGGGGTGAACATAATAGCCGATGAATCCTATGAGATTGACCACTAAAAAGGTCCATGAAAAACGCATAAACCAATTATATTGTTTTTTCAGAAACAAATAGAGGGCAAATGCGATGGGTACAGGTACCCAGCATAAGTAGAATATGCCTGCCATGAAATCTGCCACACTGCAATGGTGTACCTTGAAATACTCGCTTGGTATCATAATTTGTGTATGGTCGGCAATCGCTTGTAATTCTGCAGACGATGAGGCTGCAAACCCGAAGAGCGACTTTTCTGTCTCATAAAGCCCACGCACATCAATGGTATTAACCATATAATTAGGATAGAAGCGCATGGAATCATAAATGATACCGAATAGAAACCATGGCAGAAAGTAGATGGCAAACTGTCTTGTCTTCTTCCAGGCAAATAGGAGAATGAATAAGACAGCCAGTTCTAAAGATATCATATTTTATTTCTCCATTTTTTGCATGACAATGTAGCAATGACCTATGCGCCAGAATGCAGTGATGTTGGCAAGGATGGCGATGAGAATCATTCCTCCTGCTGTCCACCAAATGCTTCCTGTCAATCCAGTAATCATGGCAGTTACTGCTGTAACAACAACGCGTTCAGGACGTTGCATTAAGCCAACCTTGCAGTCGATGTCCAATCCTTCTGCGCGCGCACGTACATAACTTACCATCACAGAACCTATCATGGCGGCGAAAGTGACTACACCCATCCAGAACCATTCACCGCTTTCCATGCGGATGAATGCTAAGCAAATGCCAAAAAGACTTACTAGTTCACTATAACGATCGAGTGTGGAATCCCACAGGGCACCAAAAAGACTGCTTTTCCCACTCATGCGCGCCAATCGACCATCCATCATGTCAAACAGTCCAGCTGCCAAGATGATAAAGCCACCCCATCCAATCTCTGTCATGCAAGCTGTGGCGTCAACTTTATCTACTCCTAACTTCCAGGCTGCATCGATAAAAAAGCCAGCCGCAACGATATTGCCAATGAAGCCAACAAACGTAACGATGTTGGGTGTGATATGCAACTTAATCATCGTCTTGATGATGGGGTTGATAATCACATAGATTACTTTCTGTAAGAAGTCTCTATAATTCATACCTTTTCTTTTTATTGTTTGTTTCCTTTATTTTAATCTTGTCTTACATTTTAAACACAAATTTGCGCTGTCCTGGATAGTTGATGAATATGGCTATCAAGAAAGCAACCAAACATTTGGGTATCATGTAATGCAAATGAATGTGCTCGTGACTATTGATAAATTCGGTGAGGGCGATCGTTCCGCAGGAATTGAGTATCCAGCTGATGCCCCAGATAATGAAATATCTCCAGGCTACGCTTTTTTTCTTGCGTTGTGAACCACCAAATACATAGCGATAGTTGAGACAGCAGTTGGTGATGCCGCCGCTCATTACACCCAGGGCATTGGCGAGCCCATAGTAGATGCCTATGATGTCTGACAAGAGAAAGGCGAGCCCGAAATCAACAATGGAGGCTACGGAAGCTGTTAGTTCTGCCTTGCCAAACGTCAATAGTTCATGCTTTATTTTACCCATTTCTGATGTTTCAAAATTCTCATTCCTTTATTGAACAATCGCCACTACTATCTTGATAATCACCATTGTGATGGCAGCATATACTCCTCCGAGTAGGTCGTCTGCCATCACATAGAAGGCACCTTCCTTTCTATCAAGCTTCTTGATGCCCAAGGGCTTTACCATGTCGAAGAAACGGAAAAGTACCAATGCAATGAGTGCCCACCACCAAGCATCTTTGGGAGAGCCTGAAAGGGTGAAAGGCTGTAAGAGCGAAAGGGGAATCCATACGCCAGCCATCTCGTCGATGACCACTCGGCTAGGGTCTTCTCCCCAATAGGGCTGCAGTTGTGCGGTTGCCCATGTACCTAAGATGGTGGAGAGGAAAACCAAGAAAAACGTGACTTGTTGCAAGGTCTCGCCACCGATGCCGCCCCAATAGGCAATGGCTGCCCAAATCAGAGTGGCCAATACGGATCCTGCTGTTCCGGGTCCCCATGGCCAAAAACCACTTCCAAAACCTGTGCCAATAATGACTGGCAGGAGTGGGGGACGTTCATCAGTTAGATTTCCTTTATTGTTCATATTTTTCGAAAAACTCCATAAATATATATGTTCAAGGTGCAAAATTACGCTAAAAATCTGAAAAGTCCAAATAAAATTAGTAACTTTGCACGCATAATCTGTAATAAATCCTAGAAAATGAACTTTTTCTCATAAAAAACTAAAATAAGTAAATAGTTTTCGATGGTATATTGGAGAATATTTATAACTTTGCACCCCGATAACGGAATGTTGTCGTATTCAGAGTTCTAAAAATAGAGTAAAAGGGGAATGCCCCTATTTATAATAAGGTATGAAGATTTTAAGAAAATTGTATTTGGTGGTTGTGCTGTTGGTGTTGTCTAGTCTTCAGATGATGGCTCAGCAGAAACTTACAGGTCGTATCATAGATGAAGACGGCTTTCCTGTTTCGTATGCAAGTGTGCAGTATAAAGGACATAAAATAGCGGTTTCAAGTGATGGTGAGGGTAGATTCACCATAGAAAAACATCCTGCCTGGATGCTTACGGTCAGCGCTCTTAGTTATAAAACGCAGACGGTAAAGATTGACGAAAAGACCAATTTCATAGAAGTGAAGCTTAGGGATGATAGCCATAAGCTAGGGGAAGTTGTCGTAAAGTCGAAGAAGGGGCGTTACAAGCGCAAGGATAATCCTGCTGTTGAATTGATGCGTCGTGTGATAGCTGCAAAGAAAAAGACCGACTTGACCAATCATGATTATTATCAGTATGACAAGTATCAGAAAATTACTCTCTCGCTCAATGACTTGAAGAAGGAACAGCTGGAGGGCAAGTTCTTCAGTAAGCGCCAGTATTTACTAGACCAAGTGGAAACTTCGCCTTACAATGGTAAGCTCACATTGCCAGTCTCTATAGACGAGACGGTGTCACAGCATGTATATCGTAAGGATCCAAAGACGGAGAAGGACATTATCAAAGGTCAGCAGAGCAATGGTATAGGTCAAGTGATTCAGACTGGTGAAATCTTAAACACGGCCTTGAAGGAAGTGTTTACCGATGTGGACATCTATGATGACTATGTTCGTTTGCTCCAGTATCCTTTTCCTTCACCAATCGGTAGAACTGCTGTAAGTTTCTATCATTATTATATAGAAGATACTGTATATGTGGACCGTGACCTTTGCTATCATTTGCAGTTTATTCCTGCCAATAGTCAGGACTTCGGTTTCCGTGGTGAGCTTTATGTTCTCGCCGACAGTTCTTTGCATGTGAAGAAATGTAATCTTTATATGCCTCACAATAGTGATGTAAACTGGGTGACCGATATGAAGATCGAACAGGAATACACCAAACTTGATAATGGGGAATGGGTGCTTTCCAAGGATGATATGATAGCGGAATTACATGTCAATAAATTACTGCAAGACCTGTTGGTGGTGCGTAATACGCGACTAACTGATTATGCATTTGATCCATTGCCGAAGATGCTCTTCAAGGGTAAGGCGAAAATCAGGCATGACATGGATGCCATGAATCGTGATGAGGCTTATTGGAATAAGTATCGCCAGGTGGATCTCACCAAGAGTGAGTCATCGATGGATAGTTTCATCCATCGCATGGAAAATTCCAAGGGATTCAAGTATATTATCTTTGGTATCAGAGCACTTATGGAGAACTACGTGGAGGTGGCTCATAAAACCAAGGAAGATGACAAGCGAAGTCTTTTTGACCTAGGACCTGTCAATACGTTTATCTCCAATAACTATGTGGATGGTCTTCGACTACGCCTTTCTGGACGTACGATGGCAGCGCTTAATCCACATATCTTCTGGGATGGTTATGGAGCATATGGTGTAAAAAGCCATGATTGGTATTACGGTCATATATTCACTTATTCTCTCAACAAGAAGAAAAATAGTCCGTTTGAGTTCCCTATGCGTAAGTTTACTTTCGAGTTGGGACATGATATAACCTCACCTTCTGATGATAACTTGTTGCATAACAAGGACAACTTCTTCATGACGATTCGTGCCACCAGTCAGGAACAGATGTATCTCTATCAGCGTCAGAAGGTAGGATTTACCTATGAAACAGATTGGGGATTCCGTTTCGACACTAGTTTGCGTTGGCAAAGCAATCGCACAGTGGGTAAGTTGCATTACTATAAGGTGAACGATGGTACCGAGGTTGGAAAGATTCGTACTACGGAAGCGAGTGTAGGTATTGACTACAATCCAGGTGTGACTTATGTGAATACCAAGCAGCAGCGTTTGCCTATCAATCTTGATAGTCCTGAGTTCTCTCTGACTCACACTGTTGGTCTTGATGGTTTTATGGGTGGTCAGTATAAGAGTAATCTTACGGCATTGGGCATCTACAAGCGTCAATGGCTGGGAAGCTTTGGTTATGTGGATTTCAATGTCATGGGCAAGATTCAATGGAACAAGGTACCATTCGCCATGCTTATCCAACCACCAGTCAACCTCTCCATCTTCGAGCAGGAGGCAACCATCAGTATGATGAAAGACTGGGAATTCTTGAGCGATCGTCAGGTGTTCTGGTCTGTGGCATGGGATATGAATGGTAAATTACTAAATCGTATTCCACTCATCAAGAAGCTCAAGTGGCGTGAATATGTAGCCATCAAGGGAGTTTGGGGTCAACTTACGGATAAGAACAATCCTAGTAAGAACTTGAATGATGATCTCCTCTTCAAGTTCCCAGAGAATTCTTATTCGTTCGGCGATGCTCCTTATTGGGAGGCTGTGGTTGGTGTACACAATATTTTCAAGTTCTTTGGAATTGATTATGTACGTCGTATCAACTATTTGGATCATGCCGATACTAGCAAATGGGGTATCCGTATGGGATTCTTGATGTCGTTCTAAACGAAAATAGGAGGCTTCAATCATGAGAATACTGCTTGCAGACAAACAAGATATCACTCGTGCTGGATTGATGTTTCTCATCCAGCAAAGAGGTGATGTTGATTTTAAATATGTGGAGGACAAGACGGAGATGATGCTCGCCTTGCAAGAAGAGTCCGACACCGTGGTGATACTCGACTATACGCTATTTGATATCAATGATGCCGACGAGTTGCTCATCTTGAATCAGCGTTTCCCACGCACACGCTGGCTCTTGTTTAGTGAAGACCTGAGCACAGATTTTGTGAGGGTGCTTTTGGCAAGCAGTATGCGATTTAGTATTTTGATGAAAGAAAGTCCTTTGTCAGAAATCAAGGAGGCCATTAGCTTCTGTATCCATGGCAACCGATTTATCTGCCAGCGTATGACGGAAGTTCTGCTTTCCCCAAAAACAGAAATAGAGGAAAAGGTGAACTTGACTAAGACGGAGACGGAAATATTGAAAGATATTGCATTGGGTATGACAACCAAGGAAATAGCTGAAAAACGATTTTCTAGTTTTCATACGGTTAATACACATCGAAAGAATATATTTCGAAAGTTGAATGTGAATAATATCCATGAGGCAACCAAATATGCACTGCGTGCAGGCCTTGTGGATTCAGCAGAATATTATATATAAAAAATTAAGGTTAAGATTGTCTCACGACATTCTTAACCTTTCTTGTTTCTAACTAACTTATTATCAACTATTCATTACTTTTCGTTTGCAAAATTACGAGTTTTTCATATAACTACCAAAAAAAAAGGAGAAAAAAATGAACGTAAACGTTTGCGCTTTTAAATAAAAATGTTATCTTTGCATCGTATGTTGTCTTTAATGGCAATGATAACCCATATTCATGACATAGATTTAATAAAAATATGAAGCAACGCAGGACATCACTTAAGGATTTGGCGGATAAATTGGGAGTGAGCATAGCCACAGTATCTCGTGCCTTACGAAATAGTCATGAGGTAGGAGAGGAAATGACCAAAAGAGTCAAGCAGTTGGCTAAGGAACTGAATTATCGCCCAAATCCATTTGCACAGAGTCTTCGCAAGGAGGCCCCAAGAGTAATAGGTGTTATAGTTCCTAATTTGGTAACTCATTATTATGCAGCCGTATTGGATGGCATTGAGGATTATGCCTCTAAATGCGGTTATTCTGTTATTAGTGCCAATAGCCATGAAAACCATGAGCGTGAAGAGCAAGCTTTGGAAAACTTTTTGGATATGCATGTAGAGGGAATTGTCGCTTGTTTAGCGCAAGATACGGTTGATTATTCTCATTTTGAGCAACTCTATGATATGGGAGTCCCACTTGTGTTTTTTGCTCGTTGCTGTTTGGAAGAGAAGTTTTCGCAAGTGGTGGGCAATGGTGATGTGGCAGCTCAGGAGGCTACCCAGCATATGATAGATACGGGCTCACGCAGAATTGCTTTTATTGGAGGTCCTAATCATATTGATATGGTTCGCCGACGCAAACATGGCTATCTTGAGGCTTTGCGAGAAAATCGCATTCCGATAGATCGCAGCTTGGTGGTATGTGACAAGATTGATTTTGATGTGGCTCGCAATCATACCTTGCGTCTCTTGGAAAGTGAAAACCGCCCAGATGCCATTCTTGCTTTCAATGACATCATTACATATGCGGCTTTCGATGCGATTAAGGCAAAGGGACTTCGCATTCCGCAAGATGTGGCCATCATAGGATTCACGGATGGAGATACGGCGGCCTTTGTTACTCCGCGACTTTCTGCCATTATGGACAAGGCTCATGAACAGGGCACCAAGGCATGTGAGTTGTTGATGCGCAGCATCAATGGAGATAGTAAGATTTATAAAGAGGTGGTGCCTATGATTTTGAAAATCAGAGAGAGCTCTGAAAAAAGTTAACTGATGATTGGTCGGTGTGGAAATGTATATAAGTAAGACTTAAAACTATTATAATGAAAAATCTAAAATCTATAAAGTTGGCTTTCACTTTTTTGTTGTGCTTGCTCTATCCTCTGCTAGGTAGAGCTGGCCAGGAAAAAGTGGAGTTTAGCTATCTTACCAATAAGGAAGGACTCAGCAATAGCCAAGTGAATGCAATTTGGCAAGATAGGGATGGCTTTGTATGGCTCGGCACGCAGTCGGGCTTGAACCGTTATGATGGATTTCGTATCAAGACTTATCTCTATAATAATATGGACAACACTTCGATTCCCAACAATGCTGTGCAAGAAATCCAGGAAGATAACCAGGGCAATCTTTGGATACATACCTCTGTGGGATATTGTGTGTTCGACCCTCATCGAGAAATATTCAAACGAGATATTACGGGATGGCTCAAGGAAAATGGCATACCGGGCAAGCCAGACAAAGTGTTTATCGATTCTAAGAAAAATATGTGGTTGATTATCTATGGAGTGGGCTATTATTTCTTAGATACTTCATGGATGAAAACCAATTTCTTTCCTGTGGGCAAGAAAGGTAAATTGCCATCTCTCAATGTGACGGGTTTCACGGAAGTGAATGGCACAGCGGTATTTGCCTTGGAAAACGGCACTTTATGTCGATTGGATGGTGCACGGCATCGGGTGATGTGGATGAACAATCAGTTGACTAGCCTTTTTAAGCTGAAGGCTACAGGTGCCTTTCTTCATACAGACAATATGGGGAATTATTGGGTGTTGAGCAATGGAGATGCTTTCATCTATGATGTGAAACACCGCCATTGGTATCAAGGCATTGCTTCTTACTTGAAGTCTTTAGGCATTACGCTGCCTGTCAACAAAAACATCTTGGTACGCGATATGGCAAAAGCCAATGATGGCAAACTTTGGATAGCTTCTGATCATGATGGCTTGTTTCTTTGTGACTTCAAGGAAAAGTCGTGCCGTCAATTTCTGAAGGACGCTAGTATGAAGGGAGGTGTCTCAGACAACTCTCTGCAATGTTTGTTTGTCGATCATCGAAATGCCATTTGGGTAGGTTCCTATTCGAATGGAGTCTCTTATCACTCTCCTGATTTTTCGCGATTTTCCACCATACCTTTAGGAGATGTATGTACCATTACGGAGGATTTGAAGGGGAATTATTGGTGTGGTACCAATGATGCGGGAATCGTAAGCTACAATCCTCGTACAGGACAAATGCAGCACTATGACGGAAATGTTACAGGCTTAAAGACGGAGGTGATTGTGAGCAGTGTCACCCTGAAAGATGGAACCATGTTCTTTGGCACGTTTAATGGGGGCATGGTGAGGTATCGTAATGGACAATGGAAGGTGTTTACTCCTTCTGCTACTGGTTTGTCAAACAACAATGTGTGGAGTTTGGCAGTATTGCCAGGCGACAATCAAGAACGTCTTTTGATAGGTACTTTGGGAGGAGGTTTCCAAATTATGGACACACGGCAAGAAACCTTTGTCACCTTGAATACACAAAACTCCAAGTTGGCTTCGGATTACATCAATTCTTTGTCTCCTCTTTCTGCGAATGAGGTGCTGGTGGGACATTCCCAGAATTTCTCAATTATCAATGTCAATAACCATCAGGTAACCAACATCCAGCAAACAAAGGATGGCAAGATGTTCGCAAGTCCATCTGCCAGTGATGTGATAAGAGACAGCCGTGGCATTTATTGGTTGGCAACCCCTGCAGGAATTAATATGTACGATCCAAAGTCTGGGCAGTTTGAGAATATCAATGAGTTGAATGGAACCCAAGGGGCTGTTGGGTGTTCGGTAGTAGAGGACAAAGCTCATACGATATGGCTTATCTCTGAATTTATAGTTACTCATATCAAGTTGATGAAAAATGAAAATGAGAAATGGGACTTGAATATGGTAAGCTATAATTCACTCGATGGTTTGCAAGACCGTCAGTTCAACTATCGTTCTGCTTTTGTGGCACGAAATGGGGATGTCATATTGGGAGGTAAGAACGGCGTTAATATCATTCATCCACAAGAACTTCATGCTGTGCACCATGCTTCGCAAGCACGCTTCAGTGGTTTCTTGCTCTTCGATCATCTGGTTCGAGCTGGTGAGAAATATGAAGGAAAAGTGCTGTTTGATGAAACGTTGGACATCTGCCGAAAACTTGATTTGAGCTATAAGGACAACAGCTTTACCATTCAGCTGTCGTCTAGCGATGTCACGGTGCCATCTCGTAGTCGTTTCCTTTATCGTATGGAGGGAATGACAGATAAGTGGATGATGACTGCTGAGGGCAATCCAAATGTCACTTTTACGAACTTGGCTTCTGGCAACTATACTTTGCAAGTGAAAGTAGTGAATGCTGATGGCTCGGTCAATGATGAGATCAGTACGTTGAAAATTCGCATTCGTCCTCCATTCTATCTCTCTACATGGGCCATGCTCATCTATCTGCTTCTTATTGCGGGAGCACTTTGGATGTATCGCTCTAGAATGTTGGAGAAGCAGCGTGAGAAATTCGAACGTGAGAAAATGGAGGAGAATATCCGTAAGACCGAGGAGTTGAACGAACTGAAATTAAACTTCTTTACCAATGTGAGTCATGAACTTCGTACTCCGTTGATATTGATTATCTCTCCATTGGTGGCATTAATGAAAGACGAACCCGATGAGACCAAAAAGCGCAAGATGGAATTGATTCATCGTAATGCTGTGCGCTTGTTGAATCTGGTGAACCAAATCCTTGATTTTAGAAAGGTTGAAAATGACAAGGGGAAATTAACCTTGAATCAAGTGAATGTGGTTTCTTTCGTGGAAAATATCTGCAGCTCATTTAAAATCTTGGCAAACAACAAGATTACATTGGAGTTCCATTCTTCTGTGCCAAAGCTTTTGATGTCGTTTGATGTGGATAAGTTGGGTAAGATTATCAATAATCTTCTGAGCAATGCTTATAAGTTTACACCAGATGGTGGTAAGGTGACGGTAAGTTTGAATGTCATGATGGAAGGCGAGGTCGAAGGCATCCAGCAGGATACTTTGAGACTGTCGGTGGCAGATACGGGTAGGGGAATTTCTGATGCCGATAAGAGGCAGATATTTGAACGATTTTATCAGGTGAATGGCACCGAAATGCAGCCATACGGCGGTAGTGGCATCGGACTGAACCTCGTCATGAAGTTTGCCAAACTGCATGGTGGTATGGTGCATGTGGAGGATAACCCTGGTGGGGGATCTGTCTTTGTGGTTGACGTACCGATTCGTCATGAAACTACTGTGACAGAGACTCCTGTTCCAGAGCATGAGTCTCCTTCTATGAATCAAGATAATCTACAGCTTGTCGGTAAGAAACCTTTGATCTTGCTGGTGGATGATAGCGACGATTTCCGTGAATTTATGAGTGAAGTGTTGACCAAAAACTATCAAGTGATTGAGGCAGTGAATGGCAAGGAGGCGATGAAGAAACTGCAAGTGCAGCGTCCTGATGTCATCCTGAGTGATGTCATGATGCCAGAGATGGATGGTAATGAACTTTGCCGTAGGGTGAAGGATAATCCTGATACAGCCTCCATTCCTTTCGTGATGCTGACAGCCCGATTGGCAGAAGAGCATAAAAAGGAAGGCTATGCGAATGGTGCCGATGCTTATGTCACGAAACCTTTTGATATCGATTTGTTGGATGTGCGTATTAAAAACTTGCTCAAATGGTCGAATCCAAAACTGGTTGCGGAATTGGAGAACAATGACACTGGATTGCAAACGGACAAGAATGAATATGTGATGACCGAAGGAGACAAGAAATTTGTCAAGGAAGTGGATGCATATATTCATGATAATTTGGGAGATGCCGAAGCTTCGGTCGAGGCAATGAGCGCACATCTCTGTATATCGAGGGTGCAACTTTATAAACGCATGGTGTCTCTCACGGGTACCACGCCATCGGAATACATGCGTGCGAAACGCATCAAGAGGGCAGAGGAACTTTTGCGTACGGGTGAGTTCACCGTGAGCGAGATTGCCTATAAGGTAGGCTTTAACAATCCTCGCTATTTCTCGAAGTATTTCCAGGAAATATATGGTATGACTCCATCTCAATACAAAAAGAAAATACAATAAAATGCTTACAATAAAAACAGATTAACATTTTATACCCACTTTTAAAACATTTGCGTACCAAGGATATGGGATTATTCCCGTATCTTTGCCGCAAATTAAAACAATTCTGTTAAACATGAGACTAACTAAAACGTTATTTATTTCGACAGTGCTGTTCTTGAGTGCCACAGGTGCATCGGCAGCCGGATTCAGTCAGAATGGTAATTATCTTACCGTACAGTTGAAACAACACCAAAACTTTGGTCCTAGCCAAATTCGTTTGCAAGTAGTAAGCGATAAGATTATTCGTGTGCAGGCTACTGCTGAGCAGGCTTTCCGCAACAAAACGAGCCTGATTATCGTACCTCAGACCAGCAAGGCTAATTATAAGGTGGAAGAGCAAGGTGATAATTTGATAATCACTACTGCTGCGATGCGTGCCGTACTGAACGAGGCTACAGGTCATATCACCTTCTACGACCTCAAGGACAATGTGCTCCTCAATGAGGTGGCTCAGGGTGGCAAGACATTCAAGCCTTTCACCGTGCCAGACCGTGAGATTGGTGTAGACATCGCCAAGGTACCCGAGGCTCAGAAGCATGGCTGGTCATGGCGTGCGCTCTTCGATTCTCCTGACAACGAGGCTTTCTATGGCTTAGGTCAGCACCAGAGCGAGGAACTCAACATGAAGGGCAAGAACGAGGATCTCTTCCAGTATAACACCAAGGTGAGTGTGCCTTTCGTTATCTCCAACAAGAACTATGGTATCCTTTGGGATTCTTATTCTTACTGCCGTTGGGGTAACCCAGAGGATTACTTGCAGCTGAACCGTGCCTTCAAGCTCTATGACAAGGATGGCAAGGAAGGGCAGCTGACAGGTACTTACGTAGACAAGAATGGGCAGAAGATAGTTCGTGGCGAGGATAGCATCTACTTCGAGTATGCGATGCCTGAGGCTTCTGAGGTTTGCAACCAGACAGACAAGGGCGGCATCCAAAACCTCCCTAAGGGGTTTGCCCTGAATGGCTCCAATGTAGTATATGAGGGCTATGTGGAGGCTCCAACCAACAGCTTCTACCAGTTTATCCTCTACTATGCTGGCTATATGAAGATTTACATTGACGGCAAACTCGTTGTGCCTGAGCGTTGGCGTACAGCATGGAATCCTAACTCCTATAAGTTTGAGGCTCCTATCAAGAAAGGTGTGAAGACACCTATCCGCATCGAGTGGCAGCCTGATGGCGACGTTTCTTATTGCGGTCTTCGTGTAGCAGCCCCTCGCAGCGAGGCAGAGAAGAACCAGTTGAGCATCTGGAGTGAGATGACTCCTGATATGGACTACTACTTCATCACAGGTCAGAACATGGACGAGGTTATCTCAGGCTATCGCACCTTGACAGGCAAGGCTCCTGTTTATCCTAAGTGGGTGCTCGGTTTCTGGCAGAGTCGTGAGCGTTATCAGAGCAGCCAGGACATCGAGGAGAACATGAAGAAATTCCGTGACCTCAAGATTCCTGTGGATAACATCGTACAGGACTGGAACTACTGGCCTATCGACGCATGGGGTTGCCACAACTTCGAGACTTCTCGCTACCCTAATCCACAGGCTATGCTCGACAGCGTACACGCTATGCACGGAAGATTTATGATTTCCGTATGGCCTAAGTTCTACGATACTGTAAAGAACTATAAGGAGCTTGACGCCAAGGGCTGGATGTATCACCAGGCTATCAAGGATGACATTCACGACTGGCTCGGCTACCGTGGCTCATTCTATGATGCATACGACGCAGGTGCTCGCAAGATGTTCTGGAGACAGATGGACGAGAACCTCTATTCTAAATATAAGTTTGGTGTAGACGCTTGGTGGATGGATGCATCCGAGCCAAACGTTCGCGACTGTACCCCAATGTGGTATCGCAAGACCCTCTGTGGCCCTACAGCCCTCGGTACATCTACCGAATACTTCAATGCTTACAGCATCGTGAATGCCGATGCCATCTATAATGGTCAGCGCAGCGTGAACCCTAACCAGCGTGTCTTCCTCTTGACTCGCTCTGGCTTCGCAGGTGAGCAGCGTTTCAGCACAGCTACCTGGTCTGGCGACATCGCAACTCGTTGGGAGGATATGCGTGCCCAGATGACGGCAGGTATGAACTATTCTCTCGCAGGTCTCCCATTCTGGGGTATGGACCAGGGCGGTTTCTGCGTTGAGAACCGTTACGTTGCTGCTCAGCAGGAGTTTGACAAGACTGGCAAGGAGAATTCCGACTTGAAAGAGTGGCGTGAGTTGCAGGCTCGCTGGAACCAGTTTGGTTGCTTCGTTCCTCTCTATCGTACCCACGGTCAGTGGCCTACTCGTGAGGTTTGGAACATCGCCCCTGCCGACCACCCTGCATACAAGACCATCGTGGCTTACGACAAGCTCCGTTATCGTCTGATGCCTTACCTCTATAGTATGGCAGGTATGGTTCACTTGAAGGATTACACCATGATGCGTGCCTTGGTGATGGACTTCAACGGCGATGACAATGTACTCGACATCAAGGATCAGTGGATGTTTGGTTCTGCATTAATGGCTTGTCCTGTGGGCGAATATCAGAAGTATAGCCGCAACGTTTACCTGCCTAAGCAGAAGGGTTGGTACGATTTCTATACAGGCAAGTACTATGCTGGTGGTCAGACCATCTTGGCTGATGCTCCATACGATAAGATTCCAGTCTTCGTAC
>CAVKNU010000032.1:0-22666 GCA_963657465.1 Lachnospiraceae bacterium | reverse complement strand
GAGAAAATATGAAATATGCTTTAGTGACAGGTGCTTCACGTGGTATCGGAAAGGCGATTGCACTGCGATTGGCAGAGAAAGGATATTGCGTGATCATCAACTTCCTGAGTAATCAAGCGTGTGCTCAGCAAGTATTGGATGAGATAGTGGAGAAGGGCGGTAGTGCCGAGCTCCTTCCTTTTGATGCATCCAATCCTGAACAGATTGAACAGGCGCTCGACCAATGGGAAGAGGGACATCCTGACGAGTGGATTTCGGTGTTGGTCAATAATGCGGGTATCCGTCGTGACAACGTGATGTTTATGATGTCCGATGAAGACTGGCATAGTGTGCTCGACACCAATCTGAACGGTTTCTTCTACATCACTCGCCGTCTCCTCAAGCATATGATGCCTCGCAAGCACGGAGGTCGCATCATCAATATGGCTTCGCTGTCAGGACTGAAAGGAATGCCAGGACAGGTGAACTATAGTGCGGCTAAGGCTGCCCTCATTGGTGCAACCAAGGCGCTTGCCCAGGAAGTGGCTCCTCGCAAGATTACTGTCAATGCTGTGGCTCCAGGCTTTATTTCTACCGACATGACCAAAGACCTTCCTGAGGATGAACTCAAGAAAATGGTGCCTGTGGGACGATTTGGAAAGCCTGAGGAAGTGGCTGCCCTGGTGGATTTCTTGGCTTCGGATGAGGCTGCTTACATCACGGGTGAAGTGATCAGTGTGAACGGAGGACTTTATACTTAAACTAGAAACATGGAAAGAAGAGTAGTTATCACCGGAATGGGTATTTGGTCGTGCTTGGGTACTGACCTCGATACCGTAAAGGAATCTTTATATAATGGAAAGTCGGGTATTGGCATCCAGCCAGAGCGATTGGAATATGGTTATCGCTCGGCGTTGACAGGTATCGTGGAAGAGCCTGTCATTACCAAGCAAATGTTGGATCGCCACACACGTGCAGGAATGTCGGAAGAGGCAAAGTATGCTTATATGTCGAGCAAGCAGGCCTTTGCACAGGCAGGCATCGATGATGCTTATCTCAGGGAAAATGAGGTGGGGTGCATCTTCGGCAATGATTCTTCTGCCAAGCCTGTGATTGAGGCTTCCAAGATTATGGATGAGAAGCATGATTCGGCGATGTTGGGATACGGCATCATCTTCCAGTCGATGAATTCCACGGTCAATATGAACCTCAGTACCATCTTCCATCTTCGTGGCGTCAACTTCACGGTGAGTTCGGCGTGTGCTAGCGGAAGCCATTCCATCGGCTTGGGATTCATGATGATAAAACAGGGATTGCAAGACATGGTGCTTTGTGGTGGAGCGCAGGAAACCAACTATTATTCGATGGCTTCCTTTGATGCGCTCAGTGCCTTCTCCATTCGCATGGATGAACCTACGAAGGCAAGCCGGCCGTTCGACCGTGACCGTGACGGATTGATTCCGAGTGGTGGTGCTGCTTCTTTGGTGTTGGAAGACTACGAGCATGCCAAGGCTCGTGGGGCGAATATCCTTGCCGAGGTGGTGGGATATGGATTCTCTAGCAATGGTGGTGGAATCAGTCAACCTTCTGACGAGGGAAGTGTGATAGCCATGACGCGTGCCTTGCAGTCGGCTGGTGGGGAGGCTGACGACATTGATTATATCAACGCTCATGCCACCAGTACGCATCAGGGCGATATGTATGAGGCCATCGCCTTGGCACGCATGTTTGAAGGTAAGCACGCTCTGATTTCTTCTACCAAGGGAATGACGGGACATGAGTGCTGGATGGCAGGTGCTTCGGAGATCGTATATAGCACGCTGATGATGCAAAACAACTTCGTGGCTCCAAACGTGAACTTCGAGAATCCTGATGAATATTCCGAAAAACTCAATATTGCAGCGACAACGGTGGATACGGAAATCAATACTGTATTGAGCAACAGCTTCGGCTTTGGAGGAACCAACTCGGCTTTGGTTATCAAGAAGTTTGCTGATTAAGTAGTTGCCGCAGTTCTGTGACTAGTAGAAATTTACCAGTGACTAAGATAATAATCTTATTTGTGTAACTAAATATAATAAAAGTATGAAAAAAAACAGTTTGAAATTCAGTTTAATGGCATTGGCGTTGTCTAGTGCTTGTTGCTTGCCTGCTAGTGCACAGAATTGGCGTAATGCGCCTCAGTATCATTTTGGCATTCGTGCTGGTCTTTCTGTCACCAATTCGTTGGATGATAGTTGGGAGGGAGCTTCCACCAAGGATTTGGTAGGTCCTATGTTTGGTGTGGCTTTCGACACAAAGATAGCGAAGCTCCCATTCTATGTGGAGACGGGTGCTTACTATATGAATCGTGGTCTGAAATACAGTACTGATGGATACGGACCAGGGCATCATGGGAATTCTACAACATGGACAGAGAACAACAGTTCCATCGTTATCCCAGCCATGATTTCTTATCATGCTTATGTTAATAAAGAGATGTCGTTCCAACCATTCATGGGACCGTTCGTGTCATTTGGATTGGACGATAGTGAGACAGATTATGGATGGCGTTTGGGATGCGGCTTCAATGCCAAGCAGTTCTATGTCAACATGGGTGTGGATTTAGGTCTTAAGGACGACTTCGACCACCATGAGGGCAATATCAGCTCTTTCTTCATGACTGTGGGCTGGAACTTCTTGGGCAATCGATAAAGAATATAAATACAATCTGAAATATACAATGAATCTATTTAAATCCGAAAGCGATAGATACACTCAGGAGCAATTGACGGCTCGTGAGGCACAGCGACAGGCGGAGTTTATCGCTTGGGGACCTATTATTTTCCAAATATCCCGACTCATGGTGAAGTTCGGGATATTGGATGAATTGCGTGATAGCACGGATGGTTTGACAATCGGTGAACTACAGGAGAAAAGCCATCTCTCGGAGTATGCGCTCAAGATCCTCTTGGAGGCTTCGCTGAGTGCAGGTACGGTCTTGATAGACAAGGAGACCGACCGCTACACGATTTCCAAGACAGGATGGTTCTTGCTCAACGACCCTGCCACTCGTGTCAACCTCGACTTCAATCATGATGTCAACTATCGCGGAATGTTCCATCTGGAAGAGGCTCTCTTGGAAGGCAAGCCTGCGGGATTGAAAACCTTGGGTAATTGGCCTACCATTTATGAGGGATTGTCGCAACTCGACCCTCAGGTGCAGAAGAGTTGGTTTGGCTTCGATCATTTCTATAGCGATCATTCCTTTGATACAGCTTTGGAAATCGTCTTTGGCAAGAAACCAAAGCATTTGATGGATGTAGGTGGTAACACAGGGCGTTTTGCGCTGCGTTGCGTGGATTATGATTCAGACGTGAATGTCACCATCGTTGACTTGCCTGGCCAAATCGGTATGATGCAAAAGAACATCGAAGGCAAGAAGGGGGCAGAAAGAATTTCAGGTTGTCCTACCAATATTTTGCAGCAAGAGAATGAATTGCCTGCTGGTGAATGGGATGCCATCTGGATGAGCCAGTTCTTGGATTGTTTCTCTGAGGAAGAAATCTTCAGCATCCTATCCCGTGCCGCCAAGGTGATGTCGGAAGATACCACACTTTATATCATGGAGACTTTCTGGGATCGACAGAAATATGAGCCAGCTTCGCTCTGTCTCACCATGACCAGTGTCTATTTCACGGTGATGGCAAATGGCAACAGCAAGATGTATCATTCTGATGACATGGTTCGTCAGATAGAACGTGCCGGTTTAAAGGTCGTAGAAATCCACGACGGTATCGGTCAAGGACATACTATATTGGAAGTAAAAATCAAACAATAATATAAAAAATGGAAAGAAAAGAAATTGAAGAGAAAGTAAGAAACTTCCTCATTGAAGATTTGGAGATTGACGAAGAGAAGATTGCACCAGAGGCTAAGTTGAAAGATGACCTCGGTATTGATAGTCTCGACTTTGTGGACATCGTTGTGATTGTGGAAAAGAACTTTGGTTTCAAGATTAAGCCAGAGGAGATGCAGGGTGTCGTAACCTTGAGCCAGTTCTGCGATTACATCGAAAGCAAGGTGGGATAAGGACGGGAAATGAAAGCAAATACTACATTTGGGTCAGCTTGGATGCTTCGCCAACTGATTCATTCCTTGCGATATGTGGATGTGAGGTTCATTTATGTCTTTGCATCCATCTTTATCATGCCTGTATGTTTGCTTTTTAATACTAATCACAGCCGAACGACCGCTTATCGTTATTTCCGACAGTGCCAAGGGTTTGGACGAATCCATGCGGCTTGGTCCACCTACATCAATCATTGTCGATTTGCAGAGGTGGTCGTTGACCGTTTCGCCATGTTTGCAGGCAAGAAGTTCCAACTAGCTATCGAGGGCTACGAAGCCTTCTTGAGTCGTGCCGATCAAACGGACGGTTTTATGCAGCTGAGTTCGCATGTGGGATGTTATGAGATAGCGGGTTATACGCTCGTCTCTAAAACCAAGCGTTTCAATGCCTTGGTCTTTGGAGGGGAGAAAGCCACTGTGATGGAGGGGCGTGAAAAGCAGTTCCATGACAAGAATATTCGCATGATTCCTATCCAGTCAGACATGAGTCATCTCTTCTTGGTGAACGAGGCTCTTTCGAACCGAGAAATAGTCAGTATGCCTGCTGATAGGGTGGTGGGCTCTCCCAAGACCATAAGTTGTGATTTCTTGGGTGCGAAGGCTAGGTTTCCGATGGGTCCATTCTCTGTGGCAACGATGCGAGAGTTGGATGTTCTTGCTGTCAATGTGATGAAGACATCCTGGAAAGGCTATACGGCTTACGTCACTCCGCTGATTTATGATAAGCACGCTTCTCGCAAGGAACAAATGCAGCAGTTGGCAAAAAGCTACGCCGAGGAGTTGGAACGCCGTGTGCGCCAATATCCCGAACAATGGTTTAATTTTTATGATTTTTGGTCATGATGAATTTTGATGCAACACATCCTACGGAAGAGAATCTTCGCCAGATAGACATCCATGAGCTTCTGCCTCAACAGGAGCCTTTTGTCATGATAGGGAAGCTCGTGCATTTCGATGAAACTTTGACGGTAACAGAGACGCTGGTAAAGGCAGACAATCTCTTTGTTGAGCACGGTTGCTTCTCTGCGCCGGGCTTGATGGAGAACATTGCCCAGACCTGTGCGGCTCGTATCGGATACGTCAATAAGTATATCTTGAAGAAAGGTATCCAACTGGGCTTTATCGGAGCTGTGCGCAATTTTGAGGTCATTGAACTTCCGAAAGTGGGCGACGTCATCATCACTCGTGTGGATGTCAAAGAAGAAGTGTTCGGAATGACATTGGCAGAGGCTTGCATCGAATGTGGAGGCAAGACGATAGTGACGACCGAGATGAAAATTGCAGTCAAAGAAAAGGAGGAGAAAGAATGAAAGAACTGAAAGCATCGAAGACATTTGAGGTGCGCTTTAGTGAGGTGGATTCCATGAATGTGGTGTGGCACGGTTCTTATCCTCTTTATTTTGAGGATGCACGTGAGGCTTTTGGGGCGAAGTATGGCTTGGATTACATGGGCTTCTTCGACCATGGTTATTTTGCACCTTTGGTGGAATTGACTTTTCATTACAAGAAACCAATCCGTTATGGGATGACTCCTCGCATTGACATAGTTTATCGCCCAACTGAAGCGGCAAAGATAGTCTTTGATTATGAGATTCACGACCCAGAGGATGAGAGTCTGATAGCGACAGGACATTCTGTACAAGTGTTTATGGATACCCAGTATCAGTTGGTTTGGGACAATCCTGAGTTTTATTTGGAGTGGAAAAAACGTTGGGAGCAAGTGTGATGGCATACGTATTAGCTGATAATATCATCTCTCCCTTGGGCAATACGTCTGAGGCGAATTACTTGTCTGTGAAAGCAGGCAAGTCGGGGCTTTGTGCCTTTGCGCCTGGAAGTAGAGGGGTTGCCGAAGGGTTTGTTGCTTCCTTGCTTTCTGATGCACAGAAAGATGCTTTGCCTCAACGAGAAGGGTGGAGTACTTTCGAGCGACTGGCTTATGCTTCAGCCCAACAAGCCATTGAGCATTCTGGCATAGATGTGAACCAAGAAAGGGTTTGTTTTATCTTGAGTTCAACCAAAGGTGCCATTGAAACCTTGACTTCCCAAACGGATGAATCGGATCAAACTGTTAGCTCGACACAAGCTGATGACTCGAACCTTGGAACTTCTGCACGGAAGATAACCAAGGAGTTGGGAATTACCACCCCACCGATTGTTGTCTGCAATGCTTGTATTTCGGGCTTGTCGGCATTGATCTTGGCTTCTCGCTTGTTGGTGCAAGATAAGTATGAGTATGCAGTTGTTTGCGGTGCCGATTGTCCAGATCGTTTTATCATCTCAGGTTTTCAGTCTCTGAAAGCTTTGTCAACGGAGCCTTGTCGTCCTTTCGACATGGAACGGTTCGGACTCAATCTCGGGGAGGCGGCAGCTACGATGGTGTTAGCCAAGAATCCACCTTGTATGATGGATGAGACGCAAGCAAATAAAGAGAATTTGTGGCAAATCGGTGCGGGATTCATCAAGAATGATGCGTTCCACATCAGTGCCCCTTCCAAGACAAGCGAAGGATTGTATGCAGCCTTGCAAGAAACCTTGCAATATGTAACAAAGGATGAATTGGCATTGGTCAATGCTCATGGAACAGCCACACTCTTTAACGACCAAATGGAATCGATAGCCATCCAACGGGCTGGCTTGTCTGATGTTCCCGCCAATGCATTGAAAGGCTATTTTGGTCACACCTTGGGAGCCGCAGGTATCTTGGAGACGATTTTGAGTATGAAGTCTGTAGATGATCATATGGTTGTGGGTACACGAGGCTTTGAAGAGCTTGGTGTTTCCGGAAAAGTGAATATTTCATCTCAGAATCGTACAACGGATAAACAAAGTTTCATAAAGATGCTTTCTGGATTTGGAGGTTGTAATGCCACTCTGTTGGCTACGAAACAAAATCGAAAGATTGATGTTTCCCCTATGTCAGCCTACACTTATCGCAAGACGCATCAGGTAAAGGTGACACCGCAGGGCGTAGAGGTGGATGGCGAGAATTTGCAAGTGGAAAGAATAGGGGAGCAGAAGGAATTAATCACATCCATCTATAAGCAATATATAGGAAATTATCCGAAGTTCTACAAGATGGATCACTTGAGCCGATTGGGTTTCGTGGCTTCCGAGCTTTTATTGCGTAAGGAGTCGCATGAAGAGGGCGCTATCATCTTGTTCAATCATTCTTCTTCGATAGATTCTGACAGAAAATATCTGGAGTCGATAGAAGATAAGGACAATTATTATCCAAGTCCTTCGGTGTTTGTTTACACATTGCCGAATATCGTGACTGGTGAAATTGCCATTCGTCACGGCTTTCATGGAGAGACTTCTTTCTATGTGTTGCCCGAACGAAATGAGGAACAGATGGCAGCAATCTTGGAGACGGCTTTCCTGGATGCTCAGACGAAGAACGTCTTGACTGGTTGGATAGATTATGAAGATGAGTCACATTATGTGGCAGACCTTTATCTTGTAGAATTACAATAATAAAATAAAACTGAAAATATAAATAAGTAAGACAATGGAAGAATTAATAAAGGAATTGAAAGAGGAGATTATCAAGGCTCTCAACTTGGAAGAAATGACTCCTGACGAAATCGACGAGAATGAGGCTCTCTTTGGTGACGGTTTGGGATTGGATTCCATTGATGCCTTGGAACTGATAGTCTTGCTGGAAAAGAAATACGGTATCAAGTTGGCTAACCCTGCAGCTGGGAAAGAAATCTTCAAGAGTGTGGCTAGTATTGCCGACTACGTGAGCAAGAACAGAAAGAAATAGTTTCGTTCTAACGAGAATAACGAGATAAAATGAATATCACAATAACAGGCGAGGGAATCGTCTCGGCCATTGGACTCAACAAGCAAGAGACTTTGCAGTCATTGCTTACAGGCAAGTCGGGCATTGGAGAAATGAAGTATCTTCCATCTGTCCATCATGAGTTGCCCGTAGGTGAGGTGAAGTTGTCGAACGAGGAGATGAAGGAATCCTTGGGTATTCCTGTTTCTCAGAAGGTGAGCCGTACTGCCTTGATGGGTATGATGGCCATAGAGCAAGCTTTGCAAGATGCCGGCATTCCGCTTCATGAGCCCTTGATGGGAAAGGAGAGCGACAGACCTCTGCGCATTTTGTTGGTGTCAGGAACCACGGTGGGTGGTATGGATATCACCGAACAGTGTTTTGATGGAATAGAGGATGCTTCTAACATCGAATTCTTGAAACATCATGATTGTGGCAATAACACCCGAATGATGGCGGATTATTTCGGCATCTTTAGCGGCGTTGCTACGATTTCTACTGCTTGTTCTTCTGCAGCCAATGCCCTCTTGTTGGGTGCTCGTCTTCTCCAAGCAGGAGAGGCAGACATCGTTGTGGCTGGCGGTACAGAAGCGTTGTCACGATTCCATCTCAATGGATTCAATTCCTTGATGATTCTCGACCAAGCCCCTTGCCGTCCTTTCGATGCCACCCGCGCAGGATTGAATCTAGGTGAGGGGGCTGCTTTTGTGGTATTGGAGTCGGAGACTTTGGCAAAACAGCGCCATCGTCAGACTCATGCTTATCTTGTGGGATATGGCAATGCTTGCGACGCATTCCATCAGACCGCTTCTTCGGAAAATGGCGAGGGGGCTTATCTTGCCATGAAGGAGGCTTTGGAGATGGCGCATCTTTCGCCTGCCGACATTCAGTATGTCAACGCACATGGCACAGGCACTCCTAATAACGATAAGAGTGAGAGTGTCTCCCTGAAACGAATTTTTGGTAACCAAATGCCTTGGGTGTCAAGTACCAAATCGTTTACAGGACACACAACGAGTGCTTCGGGAAGTATAGAGACGGTGATTTGCCTATTGGCCATGCAGCATCATTTTGTACCTGCCAATTTGGGATGGGCGAATCAGATGGAAGAAGGGATTACCCCATCCTTGGGCGTGAAGGATGTCGAACTGCACCATGTGCTTTGTAATTCCTTTGGTTTTGGAGGCAATGATACTTCCCTGGTGATTTCTGATGCTCCAGTGGAGAATGCTAATGCAAAACCTATCCTTTCAGAGAACCGTGATGAAAATATCCAGGTCGTGTCCAAGGTTGAGATTACATCCGAGGATGAACTTGCTGCTATCCGTAAGTATGTGAAGCCCTTGGAGGCTCGCAGAATGGGAAAGTTGATGAAGAGCTCTTTGTTGGCATCCTTAGAGGCTTTGGAACAAGCTGGAATTGCCTGCCCTGATGCTATTGTCACTGCCACGGCATACGGCAATCTAGAGTATAGTGAACGATTGTTGGAACAGTTGAAGGAAGAGGGTGAAGTGATGCTCAAACCAACCTATTTCATGCAGAGTACGCACAATACCATTGGTAGTAATGTGGCTATCAAGACCCACTGCCATGGTTACAACATAACTTATACGCAAGAGAGTCATTCCTTGGAATGGGCTCTTCGAGATGCCCACCTCCTATTGAGAGAAGGCAAGGTGAAAAATGTGTTGGTGGGGTATCATGATGAGAGTACGCCAATGTTCCGTAAGTTAATGTCGAAATGGAATGCTGAGGCTGAGGCTTTGCCTGCAGTCCATTCCATAGCAATGGTATTGTCATGTGGAGAGTAATGATATTGGCGATAATCCAGAGTGCACTTTTGGCTGGAGCCCAAGTGTTTCTGAAGTTTGCCTTGATGAAGATGCATCCTTTTGGATGGACCAAAGACTTTTGGTTGAGTCTCCTGGTTAATTGGCAGTTTGCTTGCTGTGGTGCATTCTTCACTGCCAGTTCCGTACTTTGGATGTATGTCGTCAAGCATTATCCATTGAGCGTGGCTTATCCAATGATTAGCCTGAGTTACGTCTTCGGGCTGTTGGCTGCCATGACGTTCTTCCATGAGGAAGTGTCGGTGATGAAATGGATTGGCATTCTGTTTATTATGATAGGGTGTTGTTTCATTGCCAAATGATAAAAAAGAATATTGTTTATTAGCAAAATAGATATGAAAAAGATTTTAGCTTTTCTGTTTGCTGTATGTATAAGTTTCACTGTGGCTTCAGCCCAACAAAAGGTGGATGAGATTAAGGTGAAACAACAAATCAACGCCGTGGCTTCGAGCATGAAGTCGATGCAGTGTGATTTCGTGCAAACCAAACATCTCAAGATGTTGAACGAGAAGATGGTGTCGAGAGGTAAGATGTATTATCAGCAAGGCAATAGACTGCGTTGGGAATACACTTCTCCTTATGCTTATACTTTTGTGATAAACAACTCGAAGGTGCTTATCAACAAAGGCAATCGTAGTGATGTTATCAATGTCAATCAGAGCAAGGTGTTCAAGGAAATCGCACGTATCATGATGAATAGTGTGGTGGGTAAAAGCTTGACCGACCAAAAGGATTTCAAGACGAGCATTGTCGCAACCTCTACGGAGTACGTAGCCACGCTCAATCCTCGTCAGAAACAGATGCAACAGATGTTTCAGAAGATAATCCTACATTTCAATAAGCAAAAAGCTATGGTTTCTGTGGTGGAACTCGTAGAGAAGAAAGGTGATAAAACCATCATTGAACTAAAGAATGTAAAGACTAATACTCCTATCAATGCCAAAATTTTTAGTATTAATTAGTTTCTTGCTTCTCGGCTTTTCCTTTTCTTCACAGGCTCAGGAAGCAAATCCGCCAAGACAGGCAGTCTGTTATCCTGATTCGGCAGGAAGCAAGGTTAAGTATTCTGCCACCATCGAGATGCGTAAGGGATACATGAGTGGAATCTGTATCTTGCTGAATGATGGGAAAGAGATAAAGGGCTGTCTTTTCAATGAATTTGGTATTTCAGCCCTAGACTTCATTTATAATCCCGAAAAGAAAAAGGTGAAACTGCTGAGTGTCATCAAGATGCTCAATAAGTGGTACATCAAGAAAGTGCTGAAGAAGGATTTGGTGAATGTGATGGAAAACCTCCGCTATGGTAAGATGACTTATCGGGATGAGCGGTTCAAGATAGATTATAAATTTACATTATTGGAAGATGCAACTGAAGAATAACTTATATACAATTCTCAATACAGAAATAGATGCGCAAGGAGGAAGATTCCTATTGCGCCTCCATCCTGAGCATGTTATCTATCAGGCTCATTTCCCAGGTCAGCCTATAACTCCGGGAGTGTGCATTGTTCAGATGGGTAAGGAATTGCTGGAAGAATACTTGCGGCAGACTACCGAAAATCTATTGGAGAGTCCCATCGAACTGCAAGTGGTGAAGGTGAAGAATGTGAAGTTCTTGTCGGTCATCTCTCCAACGGAAACCAAGGAAATTACTTATCAGTTGGGTAAGTTGATGATTTCGGAAGAAACGCATGAGGTGAAAGCGCAAATCGTAGTATCGAGCAAGGAAGAAGTGAAAGCTAAGATTTCCTTGACATGTAAACAACTCTAATATGGAGATAGATATCAAGCAACAGAAAAAAACACTGAGGGCAAGAGGTATCTGTGTGATTATTCCTACCTATAACAATGAGACAACCATTCGCAGGGTAGTGGCAGAAACTCTTGACTATTGTGATGATGTCATTGTCGTGAATGATGGTTGTACGGATCGTACTGCGGAAATCCTTCACGAGATGAGGGATATTACTGTAGTTGCTTATCCACAAAATAAAGGTAAGGGATATGCTTTGAAACAAGGCTTCAGAAAAGCTTTGTCGATGGGGTTTGCATACGCAATTACGCTGGATGCAGACGGACAGCACTATCCTGAGAATATCAGTTTGTTCTTAAAGGCGAATCAAGAGCATCCGGGGGCTTTGATTATTGGTAATCGACAATTGGAAGGTGTAGAACGCTCCAAGGGAAGTGGCTTTGCCAATAAGTTTTCCAACTTCTGGTTTTATGTACAGACAGGTGAGGCTTTGAAGGATACGCAGACGGGCTATCGTCTTTATCCTTTGCATAAGTTGGCTTATCTCTCTTGCCTTACCGATCGTTATGAGGCGGAGCTCGAACTTTTGGTCTTTGCTTCTTGGCATGGAGTGAAGTTGGTTCCGATTTCCATCCCAGTCTATTATCCTCCTCGTGAAGAGCGTGTGAGCCATTTCCGTCCGGGCAAGGATTTCGCGAGAATCAGTGTACTCAATACGGTGCTCTGCTTCTTGGCCATCGTATATGGATTGCCCTTGCGAGTATTCCGTAAACTGATGGTCTTCCTGCGCACGGTTTATTCTTTCTTGTTCTTTATCTTCTTTATGTCGTTGGTGTTTACACCCGCGGTTTGGGTGTATCTCAAGATAGGTAAGATCACGGAGAAAAAGCGTTATCGCTTGCATCAGTTGATGTATTTTGCCACTCGGTTTGTGATGTTGCATCATGGCATTCCTGGTACTAAGTTCTTGCACAAAATACACGGAAACATTGATTTCAATAAGCCACGTATTATCATCTGCAACCATCAGTCGCATCTCGACTTGATGTGTCAGTTGGTATTTACTCCTAAGATTGTCTTCCTCACCAATCAATGGGTGTGGAACAATCCTTTCTATGGGCTCATCATTCGTAATGCTGAGTATTTGCCTGTGGTAGATGGGCTGGGACCTCTCGTTCCACATCTCAAATCGCTTGTTAGCAGAGGGTATAGTGTTGCCATCTATCCAGAGGGAACTCGCTCTAAAGATTGCAAGATAGGTAGATTCCATCAGGGAGCTTTCTATTTGGCCCAAGAGTTAGGTTTGGAGATACTCCCGATGTATATCTATGGACCGGGTAAGATTCTTCCAAAGAAGACTTATCATTTGCGTAAAGGCATTTTCTATGTGGAGGTGGGTAAACCTCTCACTCATGAAGATATGTTGAAGATGGGCGACTTGCGTCATCAAGCTTCTGCCATGCGCAAGCATTACAAGGAAAAATACGAAGAAATCGCAAATCGGATAGAGCAGTATGTGTAAGAAAGTTATCATCATAGGCAGTGGACTGGGAGGTTTGTCAACAGGTGTGATATTGGCTAAGAATGGCTATCAGGTCACCGTGTTGGAGCAGGCTTCTCAAGTGGGCGGTTGTCTGCAATGCTTCACCCGACGTGGTGCAAAGTTTGAGACAGGGATGCACTTTATTGGAAGTGCGGACAAAGGACAAACTTTGGCTAAGTTGATGCGTTATTTGGAGATAGACCAAGACGTGCATCTCGCTCCACTTGATCCTCAGGGTTATGATGTGGTGGCATTGAATGGCAAGCGTTATCGATTTGCTAAGGGACGGGAAGCTTTCATTCGTCAGATGACAGAATACTTCCCACAACAGCATGACAATCTTGAAAGGTATTGCGATTTGGTGGAGAATATAGCCAATGCTTCTTCCTTGCATTCGCTGAAGAATGCAGAGTCAGATGCGGCAGTGAACACCGAATATCAGTTGCGTTCCATTAATGACGTAATAGATGAAGTTATCACCGATCCAACGTTGGCAAAGGTTTTGGTGGGCAATCTTCCGCTCTATGCAGCAGAGAAAGGCAAGACGCCTTTCTCTACTCATGCGTTCATCATGGATTTCTACAACCAGAGTGCTTTCCGAATAGAAGGGGGAAGCGATACGGTGGTTCATGCTTTGGTCAAAACGATAAAAAAATATGGGGGAGAAGTACTGACCCATCAAAAGGTGAACAAGATAATCTGTGACGATACACACGCCACGGCAGTAGAAGTGAATGGCAGGGAAATTCCTTGTGATTACGTGATTTCGGATGCACATCCCAAACGAACCTTAGAGATGCTCGATGCGAAACTCATTCGTCCGGCGTTCCGTAAACGTATCAATGCCATTCCACAGACAGTGGGTTGCTTCTCCGTCTATCTCCAATTCAAGGAAAATGAAGTACCTTATCTCAATTATAATTATTATGGTTATCAAGAGGGCACTCCATGGGATTGTGAGAAATACACGGAGGAGAATTGGCCTAAAGGTTTCCTTTATATGCATTTTTGTGAGAAGAAAACAGCTAAGTATGCCTCTACGGGAGTTATTTTGTCTTATATGAAGATGGAAGACGTAGAGAAATGGAAAGATACAAAAATAGGGCGGCGAGGACAAGAGTACGAGGACTTTAAAAAAACAAAGGCAGAGCGCTTGTTGAAGGTCCTGGAAGAACATTTCCCTGGCATTCGCAGTCATATTAAAGCCTATTACACTTCCACTCCATTGACCTATCAAGATTATACGGGAACGGAAGATGGAGGGATGTATGGTGTTGCCAAGGATATCTCGGAGAGTGCCGCTTATCGAGTGTCGCATCGTATGAAGGTGCCTAATGTCTTTCAGACAGGACAGAATATCAATTCACATGGCATGTTGGGCGTTTTAGTGGGAACCATTGTTACATGCAGTGAATTCTTGACGGCAAAGACGATTTATGAACAGATAAAAGAAGCAAATGCTGAATAAATAAAGAAGACAAACAAATGAAGACGGTTGTTATTATCGGTGGTGGACTAGGCGGACTTTTTGTTGGCGCTATCTTAGCGAAAGAAGGCTTCCTGGTGACTGTACTTGAAAAGAATGCCACGGCAGGTGGAGGACTTCAAAGTTTTAAACGTTTTGGGGAGTCTTTCGACACAGGTATGCATGTCATCGCTGGTATGCAACCGGGAGGCTGTATCCGACGTATTTGCCAGTACTTAGGGATATTAGACAAGGTAGAAATAAAAGATGTGGATGAAGACTGTATTGACGGTATTTATTTTGCTGAAGATCATCGCAAGTATCACATCCAAAAAGGCAGAAAAGGTTATGTGGAGTCATTGGCTTCTTATTTCCCAGAGGAAAGGGATAATTTGCAAGCTTATGTGGATGCCATTTATCGTTTGACGGAAAGTGTCGATTTATTCAATCTTCGTCCTTCTGCTTCCACCTTGACTCTGCACTCTGATGAATTCTTAATGTCGGCGGATGCTTTTATCGCAAAATATATTCAGAACCCTAAGCTCAGAAGTGTCATCGCTTATATGAATCCCTTGTATGGAGGGCGAGGGGATGAGACTCCTGCATTTGTGCATGCGATTATAAGTGTACTCTATATAAATGGACCAAGTCGATTTGTGGGAGGAAGTGACAAATTTGCCCAATTGCTAATCTCTGTCATAGAAAAGGCAGGAGGAGCAGTCTTAACGCATGAGAAAGTGGAATGGATAGAGGTGAACAATCGTCATGTGGAGTTCGTAAGAACGCAGAAAGGGAAAGAGTATCAAGGCGATTATTATATTTCTGCCATTCATCCTTGCACGATGTTGAAGTTGATGCCAGAGAAAGCTTTTCCTAAGGCTTATTGCAATCGTTTGGATAGTATTCCGAATTCTTATTCGGCATTCTCTGTCTATATCAAACTGAAACCAAACACATTCCCTTATATTAACCATTCTGAGTATTATATGACTCGATATGAGGACATTTGGAAGTTTGGCGAAAAGCATGGGAAAGATTGGCCAATGGGCTTCTTGATGATGACACCTCCTGATGAAAATCAAGGTACTTATGCAACGAAAGTGCTAGTGACGGCGCCTATGTTGTATGAGGAGGTAAAGGCATGGGAACATACCACGGTAGGGCATCGAGGACCGGAATATGAGGCTTGGAAAAGAGAGAAAACCAAGCAACTCTTGGCTAAGATGGAGGAAATACACCCAGGCTTCATGGCTTGTATAGACAAACAGTTGACGGCTTCTCCATTGACCATTCGTGATTTTTATGGTGTAAAAGACGGTGCTCTTACGGGCTATAGCAAAGATTATAAGAATATCGCTCTTTCGCAGGTACCTGTTGTGACAAAAATCAATAATCTGTTCTTGACAGGGCAGAACAACAATTTGCATGGTTTTTGTGGTGTTCCACTTACTGCGATTATTACGGCTGAGGCTATATTGGGGTTCAACTATGTGATTAATAAAATCAATGAGTCAGAAAAAAGTGAATAATATCAAATATATAAATCGGCAATATATTTTGTTGGCGTTGTTGCTGATAGGGGAGTGTTTGGGATGTATGGCTCAGACTCCAGTCAATATCTGGCAAGGAACGTCATGCAAGAAAAAGGTGGAGATGACTCCTTACTTAGCAAAAGGACAAGGCAATACTGCCGTTATCGTATGTCCTGGAGGAAGTTATCTGTGGCATGATATGGAAGCTGAGGGACGAGCTGTAGCCGAATGGTTGCAGAAGAATGGCATCTCTGCTTTTGTGCTCCATTATCGCACTGCGGGTTTCATGGCTTTTTTCTTCCATTATCGTTATCTGTTTCGAGGTACTCGTTATCCAGATGCGCTCAACGATCTGCACCAAGCTTTGGATTATGTGAGAGAACATGCTGAGGAATATGGAGTCGATGCGGACAAAATTGGTGCCATGGGATTCTCGGCAGGTGGACACCTCGTCATGTCGGGTGCGGAATTATTGGCTCAAAAGAACCGTCCTGCTTTTGTAGCACCCATCTATCCTGTCGTGACGATGACGGAACCTTGTGTGCATAAACGCTCTCGTAGGGCTTTGCTGGGGGATAGTCGAATGAATAATCAGAAATTACGTGATTCCTTGTCGCTTGAACGCCATGTACCAGAAGATTGTCCGCCTGTGTTCTTGGTGAATTGCAAGGATGATCCTGTTGTAAATTATCATAATTCAGAATTGCTCGACTCAGCATTGACTGTTCGCCAGATACCTCATCGTTATATTCAGTATCAAACTGGAGGACACGGATTTGGAGCTACTGATTACAAAGGTACGGCAGAATGCAGACAATGGAAAAATGAATTTCTAGAATGGCTGAAAGGCTTGTCTTTGTAGAGAAAACATACGTATTAATATAGATTAAAAGCAGAAATGAATGGAAACAATGAATTTTGATGATATACGACCTTATAATCCTGAGGAAATTCCTGCAGCTATGCAACGCATTGCCAGCAGTCCTTCTTTCCCCATCTTGGCAGCATACGTTTATCCGGATGAGCCATTGGATGAGGTGCGCAATCGTATAGCAAGTTATACGACCGTAAAAGAGTTTCAGACAGAAACGATGTATAAGGTCAATCAGCGAGTTATAGATAATAGCATTACGGAGTTTACTTGCTCTGGTCTCGATCGGCTCGATCCTAACATGCAATATCTCTATGTCTCCAATCATAGAGACATCATGTTGGATGCCAGTCTTTTGCAGTATTTCTTGGAAGACAATGGGTTTGATACGACGGAGATTACTTTTGGTGCCAATCTGATGACCAATCCTTTGGTGGTTGATATCGGTAAATGTAATAAGATGTTTAAGGTGGAGCGTCCTGGTGGAAGTATCAAGGAGTTTTATCGCAGTTCGAGACATCTTTCAGACTATATTCGTTATGCGATTCAGAAGAAGAAACAGTCTGTATGGATTGCTCAACGAAACGGACGCACCAAAGATGGTAATGATGCTACCGACCAAGGTATTATCAAGATGTTCTGTATGTCTTGTTCTGAGGATAAAATCAAGGCTATCGACCAACTTCATATCGTGCCGGTTTCCATCTCTTACGAATGGGAGTCGTGTGATATATTGAAGACTCTTGAATTGTATGAGAGCCAGTTTGCTAAATATACGAAGAAACCAGGCGAAGACCTCAATAGTATTCTGACGGGCATTGTGCAACCTAAGGGACGTGTGCATATTGAACTTTGTGAACCTATCTCTCAAGTTGAGTTGTCAAAATTTGAAAACCTGACCAATGGTGAATATCACAAGGCTGTGGCTCAACTCTTGGATTCACGTATCAATACAGCCTATCGCCTTTATCCTAACAATTATATTGCTTATGATTTGCGATATGGAACAACCAAATATCAGGAATTCTATACGGAAGAACAGAAGGATAAGTTTGTGAAGCGCTTGTTGCTGTTGGAACGTTATGACACTTGTGACATCGAAAAACTGAAGGACATATTCCTTGGCATCTATTCGAACCCAGTAAATAATAAATAAATGACAGAAACGATTCTGAAAATTTATGGCTATCTGAAAGCGCACCGCTCGGTGGGTGTTCTCTCTTTTGTCGTGCTGACATTGTTGTTGGTGCTGTCGGTATTGCGTCTTAATTATAAGGAAGACATCGCCGACTTCCTTCCACTCGATGCCGAGCATCAGAATGCCATGAATGTGTATCAAGACATTTCGGGAGCCAATAAAATCTTTGTCATCTTTGAACATGGAAAGGCTTATACGTCTGGTAAGGATACGCTCACCTCGGCGGATGTCGCTTCACTTGAAGACGAGGTTGTAGCGAGCATTGATGAGTTTACGAATCTCGTGGAGCAAACTGATACTGCCCATGAAATCAAAAACTTGATGTCGCAAGTAGATATTGAGAAGATGACAGAGGTGACGGATTTTGTATATAACAATATCCCTTATTTCTTGACTGATGCTGACTATGCTCGCATGGACAGTCTCTTGGCGCAGCCTGATTACGTTTCTCGTCAGTTGGAGGCAGACAAGCAAATGCTGATGTTTCCAGCAGGCAGTCTCTTCTCTGATAATATTCAGCGAGACCCACTTAATCTCTTCACCCCTGTGGTACAAAAGTTGCAGCGTTCAGACAGTGGCTTGAAATACGAAATGTATGATGGGCATATATTCTCACCAGATATGAGATTTTCAGTGAAGGGTTTTGTGATGATGGACTCTCCTTATGGTGGCAGTGAGACAGAAAACAATGCTCGTTTGACGAAAATGCTCCTGGCTTGTGCAGATTCGGTGATGAATGTGCATAATCAGAAAATGCCTGTCAATGACAAATGCAAAGGACCACTCATTGTTCAACTTATGGGTGGCCCTGTCATTGCGGTAAGTAATGCTTATCAGATTAAGGCGGATAGCATTTTGGCTGTATCCATCGCCGTTGTGCTTATTCTCGTCTTGTTGCTTTTCACCTTCCGCAATGTCCGCAACCTACTTCTGATAGCCCTCTCCATTGCGTGGGGGTGGCTTTTTGCTATGGGATGTCTGGCGGTAGTGCATGATAAGGTTTCGATTATCGTTATTGGCATTTCGTCGGTTATTGTGGGTATTGCGGTCAATTATCCGCTTCATTTCATAGCCCATTTGTCTCATACTCCCAACAAGCGAAAGGCTTTACGTGAAATCGTGATGCCGCTAGTAGTGGGAAATGTTACTACGGTGGGTGCTTTCTTGGCGTTGGTGCCTTTGCAGAGTGTTGCGCTTCGAGACCTCGGTCTCTTCAGTTCTTTCTTACTTGTCGGAACCATCCTGTTTGTGGTCATCTATTTGCCACATCTTGCCAAGTCAACAAAAGAGGTGAAGCATACTTTCCTTGATAAGTTGAGTGAGGTAAGGTTTGAGGGAAAGCCTGTGTTCGTAGGAATCATCATTGTATTGACGGTAGTATTTGGCTATTTTTCGCTTGATACGAAGTTTGATACGAATATGGCGCATATCAATTATATGACTGATTCTGAAAGAATGACCATGTATGAGCTTCAGGCAACAATGATGCAAGGGGATGAATACCAAAAGGTGTATGCGCTTTCTTCTGATTCAACGATGGATGGAGCACTTGACAAGAGTCTTCGTCTTCAACCTCAACTCCAACAGATGAAGACTGGGGGAGTGGTACATGAAATAAATACTTGCAGCCAATTCCTGGTTTCAAAGACAGAACAACAGCGACGCCTTCAGAAATGGGATGCTTTCTGGAAAAAACATCTTGTGGCGATGAAGGAAAGTTTGCAAAAGAATATGCAGGCAGAGGGATTTGCCGCAGATTCTTTCGATGACTATTGGACTATCATCCATCAAAAAAATCAACCTCAGTCGTTTGGTTATTTTAGTCCTTTGACCCAGTCGCTTTTCGTAGGAAACTTCAGTATAGATAGCGTAGGAAAGAAGTATAATGTGGTGAATGTCTTGTCTGTCAAGGAGAAGGACATAAAGAGGGTGGAAGACAGCTTGGACGACAGTTATTGTTTTGATGTCAAGAGCATGAACAGTGCCATCGCTAACCATCTCTCTGATGACTTCAATTATATTGGCTTTGCCTGTGGATGCATCGTATTTTTCTTCCTTTGGTTGTCTTTTGGAAGTATAGAGTTGGCCATATTGTCATTTATTCCGATGGCTGTGAGCTGGTTGTGGATTCTAGGCATCATGGCGCTATTGGGCATACAGTTTAATATTGTCAATATCATCCTGGCAACCTTTATCTTCGGACAGGGTGACGACTATACCATCTTTATGACCGAGGGAGCTTGCTATGAGTACGCCTATCGTCGCAAGATGTTGGCATCCTACAAGCATTCCATCATCATTTCGGCCCTGATCATGTTTATTGGCATCGGAACCTTGATAGTGGCTCGTCATCCAGCTTTGCGCTCGCTTGCCGAAGTCACGATTGCAGGTATGTTCTCTGTGGTGTTGATGGCATACATCTTTCCTCCACTCATCTTCAATTTCTTGGTGAAGAGTCATGGGAAGTATCGCCTGCGTCCTCTGTCATTGAGCCTCTTGTTCCGTCGAAATACGGCCCAACCAGGTACGGCTGCTTATTATCATGACTTGGTGCTCGACCGTTATCGTTACAAGGGGACGGAAGTCTTTTCCGCAGTCAAGCGTAGTCTCAAACGAAATCATGATTATGAAGAGTGGATAGAACAGCAAGATGCTTCTCAGCCTGTAATCATCGAATCTGCAGGATATGGTGAGAAGGCATTGCTCTATGCCTTGGTTCATCCTGAGGCAAAGGTTATCGCTGTGGAAAAAGACACCGATAAGTGCTTGCTGATGAAATACAGCATGGAAGGGGTTGTGGATAATGTAGAAATCGTAAATCGTTGAAATAGAATAACTAGATATGAAAGAGAAAATAAGACAGATATTGGAAGAGGCTTTGCCTCTTGTGGATTTGGATTCCGACTTTTTGTTTAATGAGTTGGATTCCTTGGGCATCACTACTATCTTGATGCTCCTTTCGGATGAATACAAGATAACCTTGGAGTCGTCGGATGTAACACCCAAAAACTTCCGAAGCCTAGACAGTATCGTGGCTTTGGTGGAAAAGAAAGTGGCTGCAAAATAAAACGGAAGTATGACTTTAGAAGACTATTTGAAGAGAACGGCTGAAAAGTATCCTGAGAAAACGGCTGTGGTGTGTGGCGATGAAGTTTGTTCTTATCGCCAACTACTGGAGCGAGTGAAGGCTCGTGCTTTGTCTTTATCGGCGGAAAAACTGTCGATAAAGACAAAGCTCATACCTTTTCGTGCCTCTCAGACGATAGAATTCTTGGTAGATTATTTTGCCATTCATCTAGCTGGAGGTATCGCAGTGCCTTTGGAGAAAGGGATGCCTGAGGAATTGTTCTTGGATTACCAAAGTAGATTGGCGACTTATACTGTTCCAGAGGGAACTGCTGACGTTTTGTTTACTACGGGTACAACAGGCAAGTCTAAGGGTGTTATCATTAGCCATCAGACGATTCTTGCGGATGCAGAAAATTTGATTGGGGCACAAGGTTATCATGCAGACCTGACATTCATCATCAATGGACCACTCAATCACATCGGTAGTCTTTCCAAAGTGTATCCTGTCATTCTGACGGGAGGTACTTTGCATATACTTGAGGGTATGAAGGATATTTCTGCTTTCTTTCAGGCTGTGGCACAAGCAAGTGGCAAAGTAGCCACGTTCTTGGTGCCTGCAAGCATTCGGATGCTTTTGGCTTTTGCAGCAGAACGCTTGAAACAGATGGATGGAAAGATTGAGTTTATCGAAACAGGGGCTGCCCCGATAGCTTTGGCTGATATGCAACACCTTTGTCAAGCCTTGCCTCATGCTCGTCTCTATAATACGTATGCTTCTACCGAGACGGGCATTATTGCCACTTATGATTTCAATCAGAATGAATGTTTGGCGGGATGTTTGGGCAAGCCTATGTGCCATTCCTCCCTTTTCATAGGTGAGGATGGCCGTATCGTGTGCAGTGGCAAGACACTGATGACGGGCTATCTGGGCGATGCAGAGTTAACCTCTTCCATCTTGCGTGACGGTAAACTTTATACGCACGATTTGGGGCGTATGGATGAACAAGGACGTTTGCGTCTTTCTGGGCGTGAGGGCGATGTCATCAATGTGGGAGGCTACAAGGTGGAACCAACAGAAGTGGAGGATGCAGCCTTGTCTCTCCCTATGATGAAAGATTGCATCTGTATTCCTTCTCAACATCGTGTCCTAGGCACCGTTTTAAAGCTTCTGGTAGTTCTTTATGAAGGATATGAATGGAACAAAAAGGCTATAGCCAAGCAATTAAGTGAAAAGTTGGAAGCTTATAAGGTTCCTATGCTGTACGAACAGGTTGATACTATCCAGCGTACCTTTAATAAAAAGCTAGATCGTAAGTATTATCAGACAGAGTAAGTTTTCTATCTAACGCCGTAATTTTTGTATCTAGCAGAGTAAATTTTATATCTGACTCTTGCATAATTTCTTACTTTTTAGTACCTTTGCACCCATATTTCAAACTATAACATAGAATTATACTCTTATGGGAGGCATTTTCGGAACTATTTCCAAGAAAAGCTGTGTCGCAGACC
>CAVKNU010000031.1:0-22837 GCA_963657465.1 Lachnospiraceae bacterium | reverse complement strand
CTACCTGTCATAATCTGGTTCTTGATACCCTTTGCCTCATCCTTGGTTATCAACTCGGCACCGGCAATACTACCCTTGGCACCTGTCTGGTTGAGGAAGTTGACTACAGTGCAACCGAGAGCAAGACGCTTGGTCGCCTGCCAGTTCAAACCACCGAAGGTCTCCCAGTGACCATTGAAGTAGTATGCCTCGTTGATGTTGGCGTAGGTCTTGCTGAAGTAACGGAAACTGGTCCAGAGCTTGATGTCCTTGGTAATCATGTAGCTTGGGTCCAACTCAATGAGAACCTGAGGAATCTCTGCCACGATGTTGCCAGTGGCATTGATGGAACCAGTATAACCGTCGTTGAAGGTAACCGATGTCTCAAACTTCTTGTAGGTTGGCTTCTGATAGGTGAAGAGGAAGTGGAAATCGAAGCCCTTGAAAGGATGAGCCACAGCGTCGGTTGTCCATCCCCAGGTCTGAATGTCGTATGCCATTGGGGCAGCCTTGATCTCACTGCCATGCTGCAAATTGAGCGTCTGGTTGTTGTTGGTCTTGGAGATATAAGATACCAATGACGTGAGGCTCAACCAAGCGTTGTTGTAGTAGATACCCACACGACCCAGTGGCACGGAAATCTTCCCTGTATTTGGGGTGGTAGCTGGGGCAAACGCCTCAAACTTAGGATGCTGAACGATGTAAGTGAAATCGCCTGTGAAGCCGAAGTTGTCGGTCAACTTGTAGGTTGCTGCCACAGAGAAGTCGTAGTTCAACCAGTTGTAACTCAAGTCTGCTGGTGCAATCTTGGTTCCATCAGCTGCTGTCGCACCGAGATAATAATCAGCGAAACGACCTACATACTCACCCTGCGCATTCTTCACGGCGGCGTTCTCACCCTTCAGCTTTTGCCACTCCAAACGAGCACCATAGTAGAGATTCAACTTGTTGGTGACGTCCCAATCATGGGTAAAGTAGAGAGCCAACTTGTTTTCGCTTCCCTTGTAATACTCAGAGGCATTCTTGTTGAAGTCGTAGAAATAGCCGTCTCGCAGGTTGGCATCCCAAACTCGCACGGCATAACTGCCATCAGCAGGCACGCTCTGGTCGTACATGGTTGTATTTGAGCAATAATCTATATGATAAAACCACTCGTTCACGCCGAGGCGGAAGGTGGAAGTCTTAAACTTCTTGGAGAGTTCGGAGGTAAAGAAGAGCTCGTCTATCTTACCAGCGTTCAAGCAAGACATACGGGTCTGGACATACTGACCGTCGTAAGGCTTGGTCTGTCCGTCGATGTCACGATACATATATTTATATACACCCTGGTTATCTGTGCTCTTGGTATCGATGATAGACATCGGAGTCTGATAAACCATCGCACCACGAGAATGGTCGTACTTCAAGGAAGCCTTCCAGTTCCAGCCGTTGTCAAAGCGATAGTTGTTCATCAACGAAACCTCGCTCATCGTGTTGAGACAAGCATCGTAAAGACTGGTCTGTTTCAACTCGCCTGTACGCATATCCCTGTAAGTCATTTCGTTGTCGATAGGAAGATAAGAGGTGGTACCGAGCTTGAAGTTGCCAAACTCCTTCACGCTTCCATCGCCCACATAGATGAATGGGGCACTCTGGGTGGCATAGTTATAGACGTTATGGCTGTTGGCATACTTGTACATAGCAGTCAGTTCGCCACGGTTGCCAGCATATTTCTTGGTGATGAGAGCCTTGTAGATTTGGGTGCGGTCCTGATAAGGAGTCGATTTTATCTTGAAGGTTCCAGGGTCGAAGTCCTGATACATATTGAAGCTATAGTACCAGTCCTTGCCCAAGTCGCCATTCATATTGAGCGAGAACTCCTGCAATCCGAAGTGATTGCTCTTATAGTTGAGTGTACCGTTGAATCCCTTCTGTCCCTTCTGGGTGAAAGAGTTGACGGCATAACCGATGTTACCAGTTGTGATGGCTGTCTCCGCAATCTTGAGCAATCCCTGATGACTCAAGCTCGCATCGCCACGCCAAATGGTGTTGACGGAGTGAGGATTGGTGGCGTATGTGACAGGCAGCCCATTCTCCAAGACATTCACATCGGCTGAAGGCAGACCAATCTGAATCTCACGAGGACCGTTGGCACTGGCGGCATTCAGCATCACGTTGCGATTGCCTTCCTCCTTAGAGTTGGCGTTATCATCCTGTGCGAGAGCCACTGAGACGTTGACCAATGAAAGTGCGAGCGCCAAGGCTGCATTCTTTCTCATAAAATAGGTATTCATAATCTTTGCGATTTTAAATTGTTAGCGTTATTGTTTTGATTTCTGCCGCAAAATTATATAAAGGTCTGAATACCAGCTATAAGAATCATTGCATCGGATACAAAAATTCGTTCAATGTAACATTTTTAGTATTACATGAACGAATATTCATAAGTTATTTCACAATATCCAATAGTTCTGCGAAGTCATCGATGACATAGTCGGCGGAAGCCAACTGCTCGCGAGTACCATTGCCGTAGGTCACGCCACAGGTCTTGGTACCAGCGTTCTTGCCCATCTCCACATCATAAATCATATCACCTACCACGATGCTATCCTCGGCATTGCCATTGATTTCTTCCAACACCTTCAATACCATGTCAGGGGCAGGTTTCACATTCACCACGTCTTCGGCGGCAACGATGCTAGACACACAGTCCTCGATACCCAACTGCTTCATATATTCCACGAGTGTGCCACGACCACGACTGCTAGCCACAGCCAACACCTTGCCCTTCTCATACAGCTGATGAATGGTGTCCAACACATGAGGGAAAGGCTCGACCACCATCTTCAACTTATTCTCATCGAATATATCCCGATAGGTCAAGGCACACTCCAAAGCCTCATCGTGCGGCATCCCATAAAGCAATTCGAAAGCTTCCTCCAAGCGCAGGCCGATAGTCTTAGCACAATCCTCACGTGACTTCACTGGAAGATTTCGTTTGCGCATGGTGTCTTGCAAAGTCTTCACGATGAGTCCCTGGGTATCCCCGATGGTCCCATCAAAATCTAAAATAATATTCTTCATTGTTTCTTATAAATACACTTTTCCGAAATATTTAGGCACCCACTTCCCCTGGCAGCATCCCATACTCATCCTTGAAACATTTGGTGAAATAGGATGGAGAAGAGAAGCCGACATCATAGGCAACCTCGCTGATGCTCATGCTGCGACTTTCCAACAGGCGACGAGCCTTGGATAGGCGAGCCTTGCGGATAAGGTCAACTACTGATGAGCCTGTCATCGCCTTCACCTTACGATAAAGTTGCACTCGGCTCAGGCCTATCTCCTTGCCAATATCCTCTACACTGAAATCGGTATCGGAAAGGTGGTGCTGAATAATATCGTGAAGCTGCTTAATGAATTGCTTGTCACGAGATTTCATTTGTGGCTCCGCTTGCTTTTCCGTCGCATCCACAAAAGATGACACAGAAGTATCTTGGATGATATTCTGATAACGACTCTTCAGGAGCTTGCGCTGCTTCAAGAGGTTTTCCACACGAGCCAAAAGTACCTTGCTACTGAATGGCTTGGTGATATAAGAGTCCGCTCCATGCTCGTAACCCTCGGCACGTTGCTCCTCCAAGTTCTTCGCTGTCAGCATAATGACAGGAATATGGGAGGTTGCGGTGTGGGTCTTCAACTGCTCGGTAAACTCCAAGCCATCCATCACTGGCATCATTACGTCACAAATCACTAGGTCTGGCACTTCTCGCTTGGCTACCTCCAAACCTTCCTTGCCATCCGATGCCTCCAATACCACATAGTCATCCTGCAAGATGGTACGCTCGTATTGGCGGATGTCATTATTATCATCAATTATCAACAAAGTTGGTTTATTGGATTGCTCATCTACCACCTGCTGGAGTTTTCCACTATTCTTGTTTCCATCATCGACATATTGCAACACGTTCTCATCTACATATTGCTTTTCTTCTGATGATGAAATACTTACAAAGTTTTCCACAGTTTTATCACTATTGTGGATAACTGAAGTATCTTGTTCACGAGGAATCACGAAGTAGAAGTCTGAGCCTTTGCCGAGGTCGCTCTCTACCTTTGCCTCGCCATGATGCAACTCCACGAACGACTTGACCAATGCCAAACCGATACCAGTACCGCTAGCTGCGCCCTTGGCTTGGAAGAAACGCTCGAATACCTTCGGAGCTTCATCCTTGGCGATACCCTTACCTGTATCTCGCACATCAATACGAAGTTGATTGTCTTCCGTCTCTTTCAAAGAAACAAAGATGTCGCCACCTGCTGGAGTGTATTTCATTGCATTACTCAAAAGATTGAAAATGACTCGTGAGATTTTCTCCTTGTCGGCAACTATTTCCACTGGCTCGATCACAGAAGCATTTAGATGTAACTTAATTTGCTTCCTTTCAGCAGTAAGTTTGAAATCTCCTACCCAAACCTTCAATGCCTCCACAATGTCGAAGCGACTGAGCTTCAGCTCCATCTTACCATTCTGTATTTTTCTGAAATCGAGGATGCTGCCTACCAACTGCTGCAAAGCCTTGGCATTTCTCTGCACCATTTTCAGAAGCTCTCGGCTTTTTCCCTTGATACCACTGTCCTCCAAGAGCATTTCCACAGGGTCGGCAATAAGGGTCAATGGGGTACGAAGTTCATGACTGATATTCGTAAAGAATACCAATCTAGAATGGGTAAGCTCCATTACTTCCTCGTTCAGTCGTTTCAACTCCTCATTCTTCTTAGAAAGCTCCTCATTAAGTCGAGCCTTTACCACGTATCCTCGGAAGATAGCCACAACTGCGATGATACAAACCAAAAGGAAGCAGAACAAGCCGATGAGGATGTATTTCTGCGAGTTATAATCGGAAAGATAGCGATCTACCTGTTGGTGAAGCACATTCAGGTTCTTGGTCTGTCGCTCCGCATCCTTCGCCTCCATCAGGGTGAGTTCGGCATTCGCTTTAGTGATAATGGAAGTTCGCAGGTAGTTGTCGCGCTGATAAGGTTGCTGCCTCAGGATTTTCATCGCCAAAGATATTACCTCATCGCCCTTAGTAGGATAAAGGTAAGTTGCCTCGAAGATGCCATCTCGCACCAGTTCCAAGCCACCGCCCTCAGTAGCCATGGCATCCACACCTGTGTATTTATAAGGATGCTTCACGCCCATCTGCCTTGCTGCCACGTATGCGCCCCAAGCCAAACGGTCGTTGTGGGCAAAGATGTAATCGAAATCTTGGGTCTTCTGGAGAATGCGCTTCATCGCTTGTATGCCGCTTTCCTCCTTCCAGTTGCCGCCCTCTGATGCTACAACTTGAATGCCAGAGAAAGGCTTTACAGCATCCATGAAACCACGATGGCGCTCCATGGCTGGGGATGAACCCTCCAAGCCACGAATCTCCACGATGCGTCCTTTGCCCTGCAACTGCTGGACGATATAGTTGCCCATCGCCTTGCCTATCGCATAATTATCACATCCGATAAAGGCTGTGTATTTATTTGAGTTGGTCTTACGGTCGTAGAGTATCACGGGAATCCCCTTGTCATAGGCTCGCTCCACAGCCTTGGAGATGGCACTCAACTGATTAGGAGAAATAATCAACAAATCCACCCCCTCATCAATAAACTGATTGACCTGCTTATTTTGCAAGACATTGTCATCGTTCGATGATGCCAACTTAACCACTATCGAATCGTTGAGATACTCACCAGTCTTGAGTTCGGCATTGAGTTTGTCACGCCAAATATCCTCAGAGCATTGAGATACTCCAATAACATATTTCTTCGTTTGCGGTGTGCAACTTGCCAAGAATAAGGCGACAACCATGTAGAATATGCATAAATGTTTCATGCCAATGTGGATTAGATTTGTAAATAGACTGCAAAGATACAAATTTCTCTTGAAAATGCACAAAATCAAGAAACTATTTTCTTTTCCTCCATATTTTTATTCTTTTTTCATACCGTCTCATAGTTGAGAATCAAGTCATTAACTAAGTTATCCACAACATTGTGGATAAGTTTATCAACTCTTGTGTATAAATGTGGAAAAGTGAAGAGCATAAAAAAGCACTTACATTCCTGTAAGTGCTTCTTGTAGCGGGGGTGGGACCCGAACCCACGACCTCCGGATTATGAATCCGACGCTCTAACCAGCTGAGCTATCCCGCCAAACAGCAAAGTGATTTCTCATTTGCGGGTGCAAAGGTAATACAAAGTTTTGGATTAAACAAATTTTTTGGAAGAAAAATACAAAAAAAGTGCATTTTTTATTTTCCAAACCTGCTTTTCATACGAAACACACCTATTATTTATATAAAATGTGCAAAAAAGAATGATTTCTAATTTTTTTGTGTTACCTTTGCAAGCTGTAAATTGAATAAAAATGCTTCGACTTAAGAAATTAGATATATTTATCGCCAAACAATTTGGCCTCCTTTTCGTAGGAACGTTCTTCATCTGCCAGTTTGTGCTGATGATGCAATTCTTGTGGAGATATATCGACGAACTGATTGGTAAAGGCCTCACAATAGACGTCATGGCACAGTTCTTCTGGTATATGAGTTTGATGCTGATATCTCAGGCCCTTCCGCTCGCCATCCTCTTGTCTTCGTTGATGACATTCGGTAACCTAGGTGAAAGTTCTGAGCTTACAGCCATCAAAGCTGCCGGCATCTCTTTGATGCAAGCTTTTCGTTCGCTCATCGTCATCACCATCATCATCATGTTTGGTTCCTTCTATTTCCAGAATAACATCGGTCCAAATGCCAACATGAAGATTCGGCAGTTGCTGATCTCCATGAAACAAAAGAGTCCAGAATTGGAAATCCCTGAAGGCATTTTCTACGATGGCATTCCAAATTGCAACCTCTATGTACAAAAGAAGGACCTCAGGACAGGCAAGTTATACGGCATCATGATTTACCGTATGACAGACAGCTATGAGGACGCAGCCATCATCCTTGCCGATTCAGGTATGCTACAAAGTACGGCAGAGAAGAAGCACCTGGTGCTTAACCTATGGAGTGGAGAATGGTTTGAGAACATGAAGAGCAGCGAGCTTGCCAATAGCGCCGCCGTCCCTTATCGTCGTGAGACTTTCATATCGAAGAAGATTATCCTCGACTTCGATGGAGACTTCAATATGGCTGATGCCTCGTCCTTGTCCAACAATGCCCAAGGCAAGAGTCTAGAAAAGATACGAAACGACATCGACTCCCTGAACCAAGTCTATGATTCAATAGGCAAGGGATACCTGGCAGAGGCAAACATCCGATTCTACAGGATACCAACCATCGACAAGAAGGATTCCATCAATGCCGTGAAGAAAGCAATGTCGAAGTCTTATGTCTTCGACAGCATCTACAACAAACTGCCACAAGACAAGAAGCTCATGGCAGTGAACGGGGCACTCTCCACGGTACAGCAAGAAGTGAGCGACCTTGATTTCAAGAGCATGATAACAAGCGATGCCGATCAGGTTATTCGACAACACAAGCTAGAGGCAATCAACAAATTCACACTGGCCTTATCTTGTCTGATATTCTTCTTCATCGGAGCACCGTTGGGCGCCATCATCCGAAAAGGAGGTCTTGGTTTCCCTGTCATCATCTCCGTCTTGGTGTTCATCACCTATTTTATATTAGACAACACCGGATTCCGTATGGCACGAAGCGGCATGTGGGCTATTTGGTTTGGCAAGAGTCTGGCTACTGGCGTGCTTGGTCCATTGGCCATATTCGTCACCTACAAAGCCACAAACGACTCTGCCGTATTCAACATGGAAGCCTACAAGGAGTTCTTCATGAAACTGTTCGGTCTTCGCCTCAAGCGACACATCTTTGGCAAGGAAGTTATCATCAACGACCCACGATACACAGAAGACATGGAGAGATTGGATAAGATTACGCAAGATGTCACCTTATATAATAAGGAACATAAGCTAAGAAGATTGCCAAACTTCATTAATGTGTTCTTCAAGTATCAGCCAGACCATGAGATTGAGCGAATCAGCCAAGAGTTGGAAGCAGTAATCGAAGACTTGTCGAACACAAAGAACAAGTACATCATACATGGGCTCAACCAATACCCCGTGTTATCGACCAAAGCCCATACGCGCCCATTTGAGCGGAAATGGCTCAACATCCTGGCAGCCATCATCGTGCCAGTCGGCATTGTTCTCTACCTGAGAATGTGGCGTTTCAGAATGCGCCTTTACCATGACCTGCGAGTCATCACGACGACGAACGACCAAATCATCAATAGAATAAAAGAAATGTAACTATAATATAAAGTATCACAAACATGGCAGACTTTAAACTCAATAGCATTGAAGATGCTGTTAAAGACTTCAAAGAAGGAAAATTTGTCATCGTAGTAGATGATGAAGACCGTGAGAACGAGGGCGACCTCATCATTGCGGCAGAAAAGATAGATGCAGAAAAGGTCAACTTCATGTTGAAACATGCGAGAGGCGTGCTCTGCGCCCCTATCACCCTCAGCAGATGCGACGAGCTCGACTTACCTCATCAAGTGTCAGAGAACACCTCCGTACTGGGAACACCTTTTACCATTACAGTAGATAAACTGGAAGGATGCACCACGGGCGTTTCTGCCCACGACCGTGCCGAGACCATCAAAGCACTCGCCGACCCTGCATCCACACCACATACATTTGGTCGTCCAGGGCACATCAACCCACTCTATGCACAAGACAACGGTGTACTTAGAAGAAGTGGACACACCGAGGCAGCCATCGACCTTTGCAAACTAGCAGGACTGTACCCAGCAGGTGCCCTCATGGAAATCATGAACGAAGATGGAACCATGGCACGACTCCCAGAATTGATGAAACTATCAAAGGAATGGGGCATCAAGGTAATCTCCATCAAAGACATGATAACCTACCGTTTACAGAAAGAATCCCTCATCGAGGTAGGAGAAGAGGTGGATATGCCTACAGAATACGGACATTTTCACTTGATTCCATTCCGCCAAGCCAGCAATGGTCTTGAGCATATGGCATTAATAAAAGGTGAATGGAAAGAAGATGAACCTATCTTGGTGCGCGTACATTCATCTTGCGCCACTGGCGACATCTTGGGGAGCAAGCGCTGCGACTGCGGACAGCAACTTCACAAAGCCATGCAAATGATAGAAGAAGCAGGCAAGGGCGTGCTTGTCTATATGCAACAAGAAGGACGCGGTATCGGACTTATGAACAAGATTGCCGCTTACAAGTTGCAAGAAGAAGGCTACGACACGGTGGATGCCAACGTACACCTCGGTTTCAAGCCAGACGAAAGAGACTATGGTTGTGGCGCGCAGATGCTCCGTCATCTTGGTGTACACAAGATGCGCCTGATGACCAACAACCCTGTCAAGCGTGTCGGTCTGGAAGCTTACGGCTTGGAAATCGTCGAAAACGTGCCAATCGAAGTTGTACCTAACCAATACAACGAGCGCTATCTCAAGACCAAGAGAGACCGCATGGGGCACACTCTTCACCTCGGATAAATAAAAAGATGTTATTATTTCAATACAAAATGCGAAATAATGATATTTTTTCTTCCGAAAAAGAAATAAAATGACTATTTTTGCACTCGATAATTAAATATTATAATCGAATTATGGCACAATTATCTGATCGTCTCAACAGATTGGCACCTTCAGCAACGCTGGCGATGTCACAGAAAAGTAGTGAAATGAAGGCTCAAGGTATTGATGTAATCAACATGAGCGTGGGTGAACCTGACTTCAATACCCCTGACAATATCAAGGAGGCTGCGAAGAAGGCTATTGATGAGAATTTCTCCAAATACTCACCAGTACCAGGTTATCCTGATTTGCGAAAAGCAATTGTCGCAAAGCTCAAGAACGAAAATGGCTTGGACTACACCATCAATGAGGTTATCGTAGGAACGGGTGGCAAACAATGTGTCTGCAATGCCGTCTTGGCATTGGTCAACCCTGGCGACGAGGTCATCATCCCAGCACCATATTGGGTAAGCTATCCACAGATGGTAAAATTAGCAGGTGGCGAACCTGTCATCATCAATGCTGGCTTCGAGCAGGACTTCAAGATGACAGCAGAGCAACTGGAAGCTGCCATCACCCCTAAGACTAAGATGCTGATCCTCTGTTCACCTAGCAACCCTACAGGTAGTGTGTATTCGAAAGAAGAATTGGCTTCTTTGGCAGAAGTTCTCAAAAAGCACCCAGAGGTATTTGTCCTCGCCGACGAAATCTATGAGCATATCAATTATGTAGGCAAGCATCATAGCATTGCACAGGAACCAGGCATGAAAGAGCAAGTCATCATTGCCAACGGAGTCTCCAAGGCATACGCTATGACAGGATGGCGTATCGGATTCTTGGCAGGTCCTGAGTGGATTATCAAGGGATGCAACAAGTTGCAGGGCCAATACACAAGTGGTACTTGTTCTGTTAGTCAAAAAGCAGCAGAAGCAGCATATGTACTCGACCAAAGTGCCGTAGAAGAGATGCGCAAGGCTTTCGAGCGCCGTCGCGACTTAATTGTGAAACTTGCCAAGGAAATTCCTGGTTTGGAAGTCAACTTCCCACAAGGAGCCTTCTACCTCTTCCCTAAGTGCAGCTCATTCTATGGCAAGAGTGATGGCAAGCGTACTGTCAACAACTCTACCGACTTGGCCATGTACCTCTTGGAAGAAGCACATGTTGCCACTGTAGGCGGAGATGCTTTTGGCGACCCAGATTGCTTCCGCATGAGTTATGCCACAAGCGATGAGAACATCATCGAGGCTTTGCGACGCATCAAAGAAGCACTCGGCAGATTGCACTAAAAGGGTGGATAGAATAGACTTTTGCGAATAAGAAATAGCTTAAAAGGTAAAAAAACAGGAATTTCAGGCATAAAATGAGCCAATATTCCGTTAAAACTTCTTAATAAGGTGCATAGTTATTTTTAATTTATTATCTTTGCCAAAAGAAATAAGTAAGATAACCTTGCTGTGCTTATGCAAAAGCGCAATTAGGGTCTATTAAACATCAATAAAAAAAAAGAAATTACAATTAAATTTATTAACTAATAATTAAAAAGTAAAATTATGGCAACTACAAAACAAACAGCCAGCCCTAAGAAGAAATCTGAGGGCTTTCAGGGAGTAAGAGGCGCATTCTGGATTATCGTGGTATGTGCTGTCATCGCATTCGTATTGTTCTTCACTTGGTTCGGAAATGATATGCACTTCCAGGATCCAGGTACACAGGAGCACCCAGCTGACGTTTGGGGTACAATCTACAAGGGTGGTGTTGTCGTTCCAGTCATCCACACATTGTTGCTTACCGTACTCGCAATGTCTATCGAGCGTGCTTTGGCATTGAAGACAGCTTTCGGTACAGGTTCTCTTCCTAAGTTCGTTGCTAACATCAAGGCAGCTTTGAACGCTAATGACTTCGGTAAGGCTCAGCAGCTCTGCGACAAGCAGAAGGGTTCTGTTGCTAACGTTGTTCAGGCATCTTTGAATGCTTACAAGGACATGGAGTCTGGTGCTAACGCTGCATTGAAGAAGTCACAGAAGGTAGCTAAGATCCAGCAGGCTCACGAGGAAGCAACTCAGCTTGAGATGCCAACCTTGACCATGAACTTGCCTATCATCGCTACAATCGTAACATTGGGTACATTGACCGGTCTTCTTGGTACTGTAACTGGTATGATCAAGTCATTCTCTGCTTTGTCTGCAGGTGGTGGTGCTGACTCTGCTGCACTTTCTGCTGGTATTTCTGAGGCGTTGATCAACACCGCATTCGGTATTGCAACATCTTGGTGTGCTGTTGTATCTTACAACTACTACACAAACAAGGTTGATAAGTTGACATATGCACTCGACGAGGTAGGTTACTCAATTGCTCAGACATACGAAGCTAACCACACAGAAGAGGCTTAATTTTTGCTAACCCTTTAAAATTTTATCGCTATGGGTAAAGTAAAAATTAAGAAGAGTGACGTTTGGATCGATATGACGCCTATGTCAGACGTTATGACCCTGTTGCTTACCTTCTTCATGCTCACCTCTACTTTCGTAAAAAGTGAGCCAGTCAAGGTAAACACACCAGGTTCTGTGTCTGAAATTAAGGTGCCTGAGAACGGCGTCTTGACAATCTTGGTCAGTCCTGAAAAGAACGCAGCTGGTCAACCAACCGGCGAAGGCCAAGTATTTATGAGTATTGATAATACCGATCAGTTGGGTCAGACTCTCGATGCCATGACAGGCAATTTCGGAGTTTCTTTGGATCCTAAGCAGATTGAGACTTTCAAGAGCGAAGGTACATTTGGTGTTCCAATGGACTACCTCAAGACTTATCTCTCTATGTCTGCAGGTAACCGTCAGAAGGTTCTCAACACGAAAGGTATTCCTCTCGACAGTATCAAGGGCGGTATGAGCGAGTTCCAGCAATGGGTTGACGCAGCTCGTAGCGTAAACGAAGACATCAAAATTGCCCTCAAGGCAGATGCTTCTACACCTTACAAGACTGTTAAAAGAGTGATGAACGAGCTCCAGGATATGGACGAAAGTCATTACTATATGATCACACAGTTAAAACAACAGGGGGACGAATAAATGGCAAAGAAAGAAAGCAAACAAAAGAAAATCAATGTCCGCGTAGACTTTACGCCTATGGTGGATATGCTTATGCTCCTTATCACGTTCTTCATGCTGTGTACTACTCTGAGCAAGCCTCAGACCATGGAGTTGACCATGCCAAGTAATGATGAGAACACTCAAGATGACCAGAAGAATGAGGCTAAGGCTTCTGAGACTGTGACCCTCTATGTAACAGCAGACAACAAGATTTACTACGGAGCAGGTATTCCTGAATACAGCAATCCAAACTGGCTCAAGGAAACAACTTGGGGTAGCAATGGCATCCGTAAGGTCTTGAGAGAGCATGCTACAGAAAATGGTACACGCCCAGTAGAACGCATCACTCTTGCTGTTAAGGAGTTGAACGCAGAAAAGGCTAAGAACCCTAAGATGTATCCTGATAGCATCTATCAGAAAGAACTTAGTAAGTTGAAGAGCGGTGAGTTGAAGGACGGTAAGATTCCTACTTTGACTATCGTTATCAAGCCTTCAGACAATGCTTCTTATAAGAACATGGTCGATGCTCTCGATGAAATGCAGATATTGAGTATTGGTACGTATGTCATCGATAAGATTAACGCAGACGATGAGAAATTGCTCTCTTCTAAAGGCGTGAAGTTGTAAGATGAATACTAACAATTAAAACAAGAAAGAAATGGCAAAAATTGATCTTTACGATCCTAAATGGGTCGATATGGTATTCGCCAAGAGGAACAAGGAATACGGAGCTTACCAGCTACGTAAGGGTACCTCTGGACGTAACATCAAGGCGCTTCTCATCTTGGTAATAGCTGCAGCTCTCGTGGGTGGTTTCCTTGCTTGGAAAGTAATCCAGCAGAAACAAGCAGAAGAACAGCAAGCTTACATGGAGGCTATGCAGCTCGCTAAGCTCCAGGAGCAAGCTAAGAAGCGTGAGAAAAAACAAGAGCCTGTTAAGCCAAAGGTTGAACCTAAGAAGGAGATTCCTGTAGCTCGTGAGACTCAGAAGTTTACTGCACCTGTCATTAAGAAGGATGAACTCGTAAAAGAGGAAAACCAAGTTAAGCAGATGGATAAACTGGACGATAAGGTAGCTGTCGGTACCGAAAACAAAGAAGGTGTTAAGGACCGTACAGTGGAAGCTGTTAGAAACGACATCGCTGTCGCAGCTCCACCTCCACCACCAGCTCCAAAACCTGAAGTTGCTAGTAAGGTATTCGATGTTGTAGAAGAGATGCCATCATTCCCTGGAGGTACAGGTGCTTTGATGTCCTATCTCTCAAGCAATATCAAGTATCCTGTTGTAGCTCAGGAGAACGGCGTTCAGGGACGTGTTATCGTATCATTCGTGGTAGAGCGTGATGGTTCTATCTCTGATGCTAAGGTAGCTCGCTCAGTTGACCCTTCACTCGACCGCGAAGCTTTGCGTGTTGTTAAGAGCATGCCTAAGTGGAAGCCAGGTAAGCAGAATGGTCAGGCTGTACGTGTTAAATATACTGTTCCAGTTGTATTTAGATTGCAGTAATAGAATGAAAAAAACATCTTATATTTTTATAGGATTAATAACACTATCAATGGCTTTCTTCTCATCTTGTGGTGAGAAGAAAGCCAAAGATGGTAGAACAGATACCCCTACATCAGGCACTATTGAGTTCGTGGCTGATGAAAGTTTGAGTCCTATCATTGATGAAGAAAGAACTCAATTTGAGTACGAATATCCAAATGCTAAACTCAAACCAAAGTACACAGATGAAGTCACAGGACTTCAGATGATTAAGGATTTTAAAACAAACCTCCTTTTTACTACCCGCAACTTAAAGGATAGTGAGATGGCATACTTAAAATCCAAAAGTAATGTAATCCCTTCTGTTTTCCCTATCGGCTACGATGGATTGGCATTCATTGTCAACAAGAACAACAACGACACTTGCATCACAGTGAATGACATCAAGCGTATCCTCACCGGCAAAGCCACAAAATGGAGCGACGTTGTACCAGGGTCTAAGAGAGGAGATATAGAAGTTGTGTTCGACAACACAAGATCAGCAACAACCAACTTTGTTGTGGATTCCGTCTTGCACGGACAGCAGCTAGGCAACAACATCATGGCAGCCAAGACCAGTAAACAGGTTATTGACTACGTGGACAAGACGCCTAATGCTATTGGTGTAATTGGTTCTAATTGGTTGAACGACCGCAGAGACTCTACCAACACCACATTCAAGAAGAATATTCATGTGATGCAAGTATCTATCAAAGAGAAGGCAACTGTCATGAACAGTTGGAAACCTTACCAAGCATACTTGTTGGATGGAAGATATCCATTCGTCAGAACAATATACGCAATCGTAGTAGATGGTCACAAGGCACTCCCTTGGAGTTTCGCCAACTACATCACGAATCCAAAAGGTCAGTTGATCGTCTTTAAGACTGGTCTCCTACCTTATCGAGGAGATATTACGATTAAAACCGTTAATGTAAAAAGGTAATAATTAGATAACAATTAATTAAACCCTCTATATAAACTCACGTCAAAGGTGAAAAATAAACTCATCTAAAAGTTTGAATTATGAAAGCAGTTAAATATTTGGTAGCAGGAGCATTGATAATGGGATTATCTGTTCCAGCAATGGCTCAAGATGTCAACTATAAGGACATGCTTAAGCCAATAGAGACAACTTTGAAGGCAGGTAATGCAACTTCAAAGGACTTTGAGAAAGAAATCAAAGAGTACCAGAAGACCTTTAAGAAAGATCCAAAGGCCCTTGTAGCTCTTGGTAACATTCTTGCCATGAACAAGAACTACGCCCAGGCCAATGCTGTTGCTGACGCTGTTATTGCCAAGTTTAAGAACTATGGTGATGCCTATATTTTGAAGGGTGATATTTATGCTATGCAAGACAATGGTGGTGAAGCCGCTAGCTGGTACAACCAGTGTATGATGATGGATCCAAAGAATCCTCAAGGCTACATCAGCTATTCTAACGTATATCGTAAGATTGACCCACAAGCTAGTGCTGAGGCATTGGATAAGTTGAGAGCTATCAACCCAGACTACCCTATCGAAGCAGAAGCTGGTCACAATTTCTTCAGTGCAGGCAACTATGAAAAGGCTTATGAGTACTTTAGCAAGGCAAAACCTAGCACTTTGGAAGAGTATCAATACTACGAGTATGCATTCACAGCTTACATCAACAACAAGAAGGATGAGTGCTTGAACTTGTGTCAGTCTGGTATCCAGAAGTTCCCTAAGGATGCTTCTATGCAGGTCTTGGCTATGCGTGCAGCTGTTGACTTGAAGAATTTTGACGCTGCTCTCCAACATGCTAATATCGTTATGAATACTGATTCTATCAAGAAGAACGCTAGTATCATAAGTTATTATGGTTTGGCTCTTGCTGGTAACAAACAGTACACAGAAGCTATCGCTCAATACCAGAAGGCATTGGAGATGAAGGCTGACGATCCTAAACCATTACAGTATATCTCTGAGGCATACAAGGAAATGGGTGATGAGGACAAGGCTTTGGAATACAACCAGCAGTACATGGACAAGAATCCTAATGCAGCTCCTACAGACTTCATGAAGTTGGCTGAGATTTACATCAACAAGGCTAAGAAGGATCCAGCAAAGAAGGCTGAGAATATCGACAAGGCCATTGAGGTATATGCTAAGTTGGCAGAGAAATATCCTACATTGAAGCCATTCGCTAAGTTGCAGGAAGGTAATACTGCATTCCAGAACGAGTTGGACGACAAGGCTATTACTGCTTATCAGACTGTCATCACTGAGTTGGAAGCTAAGCAGTGCGACGAAGATGAAATCAGTTATTTGAAGCAAGCCTATCAGTATATGGGCTTCATCTACACATACGACAAGCAGGATTTCGATACTGCTAAGCCATACTTCGACAAGTTGTTGAAGCTTGATCCAACCAACAAGATTGCATTGGATGCATTCCAGAAGGCTGGCATTCAACCAGGAGCTTAATCCATAAGAAAACGTTTTAACAACAAGAATATAAAGAGGCTGTGCATAAAAACATGCACAGCCTCTTTTTATATCTTTTATCCTTTTCCCACTCACTGCAACCAATACCAGGCTCACTTCAAAGGAGGAGAAACAAAAAAGAGCAGTCCCGAAGAACTGCTCCCGATGTTTTATGTAACTAAAAGTATCTATCCTTATAGATTAAGGAAGACTGATTGCCTCATTAGGGCAAACATCTGCACAAGTACCACACTCTGTGCACATGTCTGGGTTGATAGAATACTTCTCGCCCTCAGAGATAGCTCCAGCTGGGCACTCATCAATACATGTACCGCAAGCGATACAATCGTCACCAATTACGTAAGCCATAATAATAATTTTTATAATGTTAATAATGTTTCTGTATCACATGTAATAGGCTATACCTACTTTGTATGGTGCAAAGATAATAATTATTTTTCAAATACCTACAATTAGGTATCAGTTTTTTTGTAATTTATACGCTTTCGAAATAAATATGGGACAATAAGAACAAATTTAATCCGTTATCAGTACATGAAAAAGAAACTATACATACTCTTATATCTCATGACACTCACCAATCTTGTCATGGCACAAGAACGAACGGTAGAGAACCGCCCTTATACCGACCTACGTCCATTCCACCTCGGTGTACTGATAGGCACACACCTACAGGATATTGAGTTGGTCAATACGGGTCCTACCACCTACATAGACGCTGACGGCAATACCGTTGATTCCTACGTTGCAGTAGATCAAGACAGATGGGATGCAGGATTTACCGTAGGCGTATTGGGCGAAATGCGCATCAACCAACATTTCCAATTCCGAATGGCACCAGCCATGTATTTCGGAACACGCCACCTCACCTATCACAACTATCTGGAGAAAGATGGTATAGGTAATGACATTGAACAAAAACAAGAAATGAAAACAGCATATATCTCAGCAGCCATGGACCTTATTTTCTCCGCACAAAGGTTTAACAACCATCGACCTTATGTCATGATTGGTGCCAACCCCATGTACAATCTAAGCAGTAATACCGACGAATACATCCGCCTCAAGAAATCAGAACTTTTTCTAGAATGTGGAATCGGTTGCGACTTCTATCTTCCATTCTTTAAGTTAAGACCCGAGTTAAAATTCATGTACAGCATCCATGACACATACGATAAAAGCCGTCTCGACAAGATAAAAGACAAAAATATGCTACCATATGCTATGGCTGCCAAAAATGCCCATAGCAAAATGATAGCATTAACTTTTTATTTTGAATAAGCCTTATTTTGCCTCTTCCCATTGGAATACGCAACCATTCCTCATGCCTGCATCTGCCCCTTGGAAGTCGGCAGAATATGGACTTCCATCAGTAGGATGCTTGCCCACATAACGCTGCGTCTTCAAGGAGAGAAGCATACAACGGTTGTAAAGCATATCCTGCCAAACAAACTCTTCTGCCTTGGTTGCATCCGTTGTCAAGCGAACATCACCCGAAAGACCTGCACCTGCGATATACACATATCTACCATCGGCAGTCTTCAGGTTTACCTTTCCCTTGCCAGCATCCACAATCTCAAATACCACCTCATCACGTTTGTCTTCCTTGTTCCAAGAACTGTGCATTACTCCATGGCGAGTAGCATCCATCAAGTTGCCATCAGCGAGATTGAAGAAACGCATCTTCTTGCCGATAGGCAGGTTGGCTGTACGGTCAGCCATTGGTTCCTCGACCTTGAAATCATCAAAGTCGGCAACACCACCATTCACCTCGTTCGTATTGAATGCGTAGAGAGCCACACGCACACCTTGGAAAGTCTTCAACTGATAAGGAGAGACGATTTGCTCGCCGATGTTCTCCCAGTTCTTGCCATCAAGAGAATAAGAATACTGCAATTCACTCTTGTCATAATTGCCAAACAAGCGAAGCCAAACCACCTTATTAGATGCAGCCAATGGTTTCAACACTTCCTTGTTCTCACGTTGGTCATAACATCTCAGCGACAAGCCTTTGGCTGTTTTCACAACGCCAAGAGAAGCGTAAGGCATATTGATGGCACCAAGTCCAGCCTCATCACCTGTCTTCAAACGAGAAGCATCAAGCTTGACAGAAGTATAAGACACAGGACCGATGGCACGCTGAGTCAACGAGTTCTTTGCCCAAAGCAATTGCTTGGCTGGCATAGAATGCAGACGCAGCCATCCCTTACGCTCCTTATTAAGCGACCACATCTTTTCTTCTGGGTTATGGTTCCACTGCCAAATAGGCTTGAAGGTCTTGCCAGAGAAATCATCACAACGGTCGTAAGGAGCTTGAGGAGTCTTTACCACATCATTAGGTTTGAACCAAGTACGAGGCGAGCGACCGAGATTCTTCTCCAATCCGAAGTAAGGCCATCCGTCCACCCAAGTAACAGGAGAAAGACAGGTGGTACGACCTACCCCATTGAAATCTTGCATAGACACCCCCCACCACTTACCGTCAGGTGCCTGTACAATGCCACCTTGGTGGATGGTAGAACAGATGAGACGAGTATCCTCTGGCTTGCCTGTCTTGAATTGGAAGCCATCAGCAGGAACTTGAGAGCCCAAGCCCACATTATTAGTTGTCCAAGCAGCAGAATAGCCGAAAGACTCACGTTCGCTGATAACACAAGTTTCGTATGGTCCCCAGATGCTCTTGCTGCGGGCACATTGCATACGTCCCATTGGCGAATAGTCGGCAGAGAGAATATAGTACATGCCATTTATCTTGTAGATATGGTGTCCCTCTCCCATCGCATTGCCCTCAGGGATAACCACCTTCTCTGAGCCTTCAACAGGACCGCTGAGGTCTGGTTTCAACTCCGTAACCGTTACGTTGCCATACTTATGGATGGCGTAAATCTTGCCATCGTCATCGAAGAGCACAGAGAGGTCGTAGATATGTCCCTCTATCTTCTGATGCTTCCAAGGTCCCTTGGCACTATCAGAGATGAAAACCTGCAAACCATGCCCATTGATGTTAGAGAAAATATAGAACTTGCCATTGTGATAGCGAATGGCTGGCGCCCAGATACCCTGTCCATACGCCTCCTTGCCATTGCGAAGGTTGAAGTCATCGGAATTATCAAAACGCTCGAAGCAATAGGAAGAGAACTCCCAGTTTACAAGGTCCTTGGAATGGAGCACCACCAAGCCAGGCACGCTATGCATCGTAGTACCAGCGAGATAATAGTCCTCACCCACACGAATGATGTCAGGGTCAGAGAACTCATCGTAGAACAATGGATTGGTATAAGTACCATTGCCATTGTCCGCCGACCAAGATTGGGATTGCGCCACCATTGGAATAGCATTTCCCAACATAGCAGCCCAACATGTAGTCAAGGCAAAAAGCCTCATCATCTTTTTACTATTGTTCATTGTTTTATTGTTTTTAATTATAGGTTTCTACGAAATTCACTGCAAAGATACTTAAATACTTTCTATTCACCAAGAATTTTCAACATCTTGTCAGCATAACGCTCGCCCATCATACGATAGCCTTTTGCTGTGAAATGAAGTCCATCTCCTTTTTGTGGACATTTCTTTGAGCGAATAACATAAGCTGTAGGTATCGTTTTGTTGATCTGGTCAATGATCGAATTCATCCGCCAACACGAACCTCCTTCCTTTTTCTGTACCAACTCACCTACCAACAATGGAACATCCTTTGCCTCCAACCCTAAGTCTGCCAAGATGTCTTCATAAACTTTCTTCACTCGTTGGGGCCAAGTAGGATCTCCACTGTTAGTTTCTCCCTGATGCAAGAGAATGCCTTTTATCACTCCCTGCTTTTGGGCTTTCTTTGCCAACTCTATCAATCTACCATAAGGATTTCCACCATATTCCTTTGCAAAGTTTCTCAACCAATCTGCAGTTTTATCATCTGCCAGATAGGCTTGGTACCTATCTTTGTCGAAAAGGTCAATGCTAGCACCTCCCACTGCCACCATAACAACCCCCACCTTTGTATTTTCGGGCAATCGTTCCACCAGTTTACGACCGAAATAATCAGCTGGAGTCAATCCTGTATAAGGACGAGCCAAAGGAGGATAAGCCGTATGCCATTCTCCTTTCTTCCATCCCAAAGAGTCATTATCCACAGCTGCCATCGACACGAAGCGAGGATTCACTTCCTTCTTGTCCACGGTTTCAACCACGGCATTACCTTCCATATTCGACTGTCCGAAACAAAGATATATCTGAAAAGACGGTTCAACACGGTCTTCCAGAGTTTTTCCCATCATCTTCATTGGCAACAAAGCAAGGAATGTAAAAATGAGGACTTTAGGAATCTTATTCATCACCAACTCTTTATTTAAACAAATGTGGAACAAACTGCTTGAAACATCTTCTCCACGTAAGCCATTCATGATGAGTACCCTTTGACTCATAGAAATCAACCTTAATACCTAGGTCTTGCAACTCTTTCGCCATTTTTTCTGTACCAAAGTTCTCTTCTGACCCACATCCCATGAACAGATAATTCATCTGGCTATTGAATTTCTTGGCATCAGCAAAAACACCGTCGAAACATGTTTTGACATCCACATTAAATAAAGCACCACTGAAAGTACCCATATAAGAGAATTTTTCCAAATGTGGCAAGACAGTATGGAATGTTTGATGACCACCCCATGAAAGACCAGCCATCGCACGATTCGTTCGATCAGTCTTTGTACGGAAATTCTTATCAATCATCGGAATCAAGTCTTTCAAGATGACATCATAGAACGTAGCACCATACTCATTGCGCTCCTCATCCACATTTTTGCCAAGACGAGGAACAAAAGGAGCTTTCACATTACCACTTTCCATCACCACTATCATTGGTACACATTTGCCTTCGGCTATCAGATTGTCCATGATGTGATTCATGTGTCCCTGCTTACTCCAACCCGTCTCGTCCTCTCCCATTCCATGCTGAAGATAGAGGACAGGGTAACGTTTCTTTGGATTCTTATCATACTCAGCTGGTGTATAGACCATGGCACGACGGAATTCTTTCTGCGAATCAGCATAATAAGTGCAAGAACGCACCTGACCTTGCGCCACACCTTGCTGAGGGCGATAATAATTGCCTTCCTCTCCTTCGGGAATCTCAATACCACTAGCCTGTTTGCAACAGCCAAAGAATGTATCACTGGCGGGATCATTGACAGAAACGCCATCTACCACCAAGAAGTAATAATGAAAACCTTCTACCAATGGGTCGGTAGCACCATACCAATCTCCATCATCCGTCTTGGTCATCGCATATTTCTTACCGCAGATATCCACCATTACCTCTTGAGCCTGTGGAGCGTGCAGTTTGAAATAAGCCCGATTATTCTTATCCACGCGCGGATAGTCATTCCCAGGAATGGTAGTCTCAGCCACTTTCCCTTGCAACTCCACCATACCCTTGTTTTGTGCCAAAAGACAACTAGGCATTGCCATCATCATCAAAGCCATCAACATTACTTTCTGTTTCATAATCTTACGTTTTTAGAATGTTCAACCGCCTATATCATTCTATAGGACTAAAATCTAATCACAAAAGTAGCATAATTTACCTAATTGTACTTTTCCTTCAATAACAAATACTTTACAAAACAACTTGTTCTGTATCAGATTCTTTATATTTTCTTTATTATATAAGTTTTTCCAGCCTCAGTTTCCAAATCATATTCATAAACTATAGGTATAGGAGCTTTTACACCTTCTTTCGCCACAGGATTCTGAATTGGGTTCTTGATAGAAACAGGGATTAGCAACGGATTAGGACAAGTTCCCTTTGCCATTTTTAAGCCTTTTGCTTTCAATGGGACATAAGAGCGAATACGTAACACACCACCTATGGTAGATTGTATCTGGGCAACATCCAATTTAGCTTCTTTCCACGACATATCCACCACAAAGCCACCACGTGCACAAAGTCCTTTCACGCTACCATCAGCCCAGGCATCAGGCAAGGCGGGCAAGAGATGCACCGCTCCATCATGGCTCTGCAAGAGCATTTCGGCAATACCCGCTGTCACACCAAAGTTGCCATCTATCTGGAAAGGTGGATGTGCGTCAAAGAGGTTGGGATAGGTTCTACCTTCCGTATTCTTCGGATGCCAAGGATCTTCCACTGCAGGCAAGAGGGTTAACATATTGCGAATTATCTTGAAGGCATGGTTGCCATCCAGCATACGAGCCCAAAAATTGGTCTTCCAGC
>CAVKNU010000030.1:0-22948 GCA_963657465.1 Lachnospiraceae bacterium | reverse complement strand
GTGCTTATCTCCTTGCAAATCTGGAGACAGGTGTCAATGAGAAGGGAGCAAGAGGGACATTGTATCGCTGCCTCCTCGCTTTCTGCCCTCACCCTAACCGCCATCACATCAAGTGTGCGATTGCCTATTCTCATCTGCCGCCTAGGCTTGACAGGAAAAGCGGTGTCGGAAAGCACTTTATATAAGGTAGGAGCGAAATTACGGAATGACTCTCGCAATTTTTCTTCCTCTTGAAATGGTTGCTTGGTTCCTCGCACCAAGACCTTGTGCGCCTTGTCGGCTGTCAAATAGTAGGGAGCAAGGAGGGGTTCCCAATTGCAGAAGATGTCGTATTCACCCTGTTTGCGAGCGATGATTCCGATGTGAGCTTGATAGAGCGTATCTCGTTGTTGTTCCTTACCTTTCTTAGGATAAAAAGCTGTCTCTGAGATGGTTTTGGGAAGAATATACTCCGTGAAATCACGATGTTTTAAAATGTCATTTTTACCCCCCATATCTGCTGACAACAGGGGTGAGAAAAGGACGGATAATGAGTTTGCGATAGGTCTGGCGGATGTAGCCAGGATTCTCTTGCTCGTACCTTACTAGATAAAGAATCAGCTCTGCTTGCTGGGCTGTAAGCTGGGCGAGAGCTTGGCTCAGCAGTTTGTGAGTTTTGAGAAGTTCCTGACAGAGATGTACCAAGGAGGCTTTCTCCACCAACTTCTCCATCACCATGCGAAATACTTGAAGGGCATCATCTACATAGCCACAAGACTGGATGATGTCGAGGAGCAGGTCGGCTGCCCTCTCCTTCTTGGTAGCCAAGGTGCGAACATCATTCTCTGGGTCGTGGAGCAGGACGCAATGGAAATTCCATATATCGGGTATCGCCACAGCCAACTCGCCCTTGCCATCAGGACTCAGCATATTGAACACCAATCGACGGTTGCCCTTGAAGCGAGCGAGATAACCTGTCTTTCCTGCCAACGGACCGTCGAGCACCTTGATGATGTCGTTGGGCTTGTTGGTCTTGGGATTGAAGGCATAATCGGTATAGGGGCGTTCGAGCACGATGACCTTGTCGGCATAGTTGTCGTTGAAGTCACGGAAGAACTTCATCTGCGCCTCAGGTATCACCCACACCTTGGATTTCTCCTCGTTGCTTATCCTGCGGTCGTAGAGAATATGACCATTGGGATAATATTTTTCTAAGAACGTGGAGAGGGCTTGCTGGGTGGCAAGCACGAAGACATGACCTGCAAACAGAGGCACAGCAAGGCCCTTGCTTGCCTCAGAATCGGGAATGGTGGTGCGGATGGGATTATAACATTCGAGGATATTGCCCTCGTCTGCCATCTTCTGCACCATTCTACCTTTCATATGACGCAGGAGAATCTTCTGAAATTTCTTCTCTTCACCAGGCAGGGTACGAACCACCATCCAATGATAGCGTTCGTTATCCTTATAATCGGATTCTGGCTGATAAACTTCGGGAATCTTGTGAACTAGCATAAGAAACAGGAATGAACCAAAATGAACCTAAGACAGGCATATACCTTTTGCTCCCCTTATGACAAACGCACAAGGGTTCTTAGGGAATGTATCTTGGCTGATACTACGACCCTGCAATGGAGGAACCTCATCATATACTAACAGGTCGTATCTATGTGGACGATAAGAATGGCTGTTGCCCTCAAATTCACACTTTTATCCATATACCACGGTATATATTGGTGCAAAATTAGTGAAAAAATATCAAATAGCCATGCGTTTTGGGATATTTTTGCTTTTAAGACATGTTTTTCGTTGGAATTTGTAAATATATCGAAAAAAGCAAATAGACTAGCAAATAAAAACAAGCGGTCATTCTAGACTTATCGTTGTCTAAAATGACCGCTTTTTGTGGTTTTATATTCTTACCCGATTGTGTTGTCCTTTATATTCTTCCTGACTGAGAAATCAATTCTGCGACCTTCTCCATAAATTCCTTATTGGCTGCCAAATCCTCTATGTTGAGGTGCATACGATAACGCCAATAATGCTTTGGATTAGCAGGGATGTTAATGCGCTCTGCATTGGCATCCTTCAAGCGAATATCCTCATCAATAGCCAACCAGTCTTGAATACTCAAGATGCAAAGCATAGATGGAGAAGTGAGATGACGAGAGATGATATCACTAGCCAACCAACCAGGAAGTGGATGAGGAGCAGGTCCCTGACGATAGAGCATCGTATTGTAATACTCTTGAGTACGAGAGATGTTCTCGTCCCACCACTGGCGAAGCGTAGGCATATCGTGACTGGAGATGGTACATACAGAGCGATATGGGTTGCGACTCAGATGACCAAACTTCACCGTTGGGTCCTTTGGCATGCTTTGAAGTTCGAGACTCAATATCTTGAGCTCGTTCATTACCCAAGGCACACAATCTGGCACCATACCAAGGTCTTCTGCACATACCAACATGCGAGTGGCCTGTACCAACTTTGGCAATTTCTTCATAGCCTCACCATACCAGAACTGGTTGTTGCGACGATAGAAGTAATCGTTGTAGAGGCGATTGAACGCAGCCTTGTCATTATCATAAAGTGATTCGTAGATGAAGTCGAGCTGTGCGGAGATACGTGGATGGAAAAGTTCTGGGTTCTTATGGTCACGAACGAAGAGCACATCACTAATCAGTGCATACAGACCATCACGCAACCAGATTTCTTTTTCTTCAGTTACTCCTGCGAAGAGCGCCTCCACCTTGCGTTGGGTATTCACCTCAGGCTTCATCTGATAACGCTCGTCATCCAAACGGTCGAGATATTTTTCCTTTACCTCTGCGGCACGCTCATGGAACATACGGTCTAACACCCAGTCGGTAATGAAAGGACGAAGGAAACGGTCTTCCTGGAAGTTCAGACCATAGCCCTGAATTTCCTCACGAGTCATACCGAGAGCAGGAGCAAACTGTCCGAGCAATCCATGTACACTATCCACAGGAATCTCCCAAATACGGAAGAAGCCCAACACGTGGTCGATGCGATAAGCATCAAAGTATTTTGCCATGTTCTGGAAACGACGCACCCACCACTGGCAACCATCCTTGATCATTTCATCCCAATTGTAGGTAGGGAATCCCCAGTTCTGTCCGTTTACAGAGAAATCATCTGGTGGGGCACCTGCTTGACCATTCAGATTGAAGTACTTAGGTTCCATCCATACATCGCAGCCATAGCGGTTGACTCCGATAGGAATATCACCCTTCAGGATGACACCTTTCTGCTTGGCATGCTCATGAGCCTCGTGCATCTGCTGGTTGAGCACAAACTGAAGGAAATAGAAGAACTCCACCTCTTTGTATGCATTGTCCTTTGGATTAGAAAGAGCCTTACGCTCAGTTTCATCCCATGTATTGTGGTCAGGCCATTGAGAGAAATCTGCCGTTCCATTCTTATCACGCAAGTAAGAATACTGTGCGTATGGCACGAGCCATTGTTCCGTTTCCTGGAAGAAAGCCTTAAACTCGGCTGTCTTCATCATCTTTTCACCTTCCTGCTTGAAGATTTGGCGCAAATAATTAATCTTGAAATCATTTACCCTCTCATAATCTATCTGAGGCAAGGCATTCAGTTCCTCACGTGTCTTTTCAGCCTCAGCACGTGCCTTGCTATCCTTCAACTCAGGCAACGCATGGAGGTCGGCATATTGTGGATGGAGGGCAAAGATGCTGATGCAACTATATGGATAACTATCAGTCCAGGTATGGGTGATGGTTGTATCGTTGATAGGCAAAAGTTGGAGCACCTTCTGACCTGTCTTAGCCACAAGGTCAATCATGCGCTTCAAGTCGCCAAAGTCACCCACACCTGCACTTTTCTTGCTACGAAGCGAGAACACTGGCACCAAGGTTCCGGCAAGTTTACGATTATAGAGAGCAAAGAAAGCTTGGTCTAGCTCATAAGAGACCACTTCACCTGCCTTCATCTCAGGCAAATCGATGGTACGATTCATTCCAGTCTCCCACAAGAGCAGTTCTTTCTTAGCATTCATTGTCACAAACTTAAACTCCAGATGATTCGTCTGCAAATGAACTGCATCCATATCAATAGCCCATTCATTATAGGTGTGTTGCGTCATAGGAAGCACTTTCTTAGGATTCCAAGCTCCCATCACATTGTCAGCACCTACAATGCCCAAACGTTCCCCATCACGAAGTTGAGGAGCACGAACGATGATGCGCACCGTTTTTGCACAGTTTTCCATCTTCATTTCCGTAGGAACCTGGTGATTGATGCAATCCGTAAAGGCACTGCTATAGAGATAAGCATCCTCAGGCATATCACGCCAAACATCATAAAGTGTGTAATCATCACCACGTCGAGCATTCACCTCAAGATGGTGTTTCACCATGAGCCATTCGGTCTTACCAACCACTCCATCACGCTCCACACTATAATAATAGGTATAAGACTTCTGAGTTGGTTCTACACACCAATCGCATGACCACTTCTCACCATCGAGAGTTGCCAGTGGGAATTTTAAATTCTCACCTTCTTTCAAGACATTCAAGACGAGCTGTTCGCCGAATACCGTTTTGTACGTTATATTAAAATGAAATGTCATAAGACTTCTTATAGGTTAGTTATTATGCTGCGAAATTATGAAAAATCTCGCTTATATCATAGTGTTTGTTTGCACAAATAAGGGAAAAACGAATGCAAACGTTTGCACTCGCCTTCCTTTTCACTTATTTCTTTTCCTTAATAATAGACACAGCCAATGCTCCACAGATGAGCAACACACCTGCCACTAGCATCATGTCACTCTGATGAGAACCAATGATACCCAAGATGCTTCCACCACAAAGGGCAGCCACAATCTGAGGAATACAAATGGTACCATTGAAAAGTCCTAGATAAGCACCCATGTGACCATAGCCTTGCAACGCATTGGTAACAAAGGTGAACGGCATAGCCAACATGGCAGCCCAACCTGCACCAATCATCAAGAATGGGATAAACTGGAGATACTGGTCATGCAAGAAAGGAACCAAGGCAAAGCCTACGCCTCCGATAACCAAACTAATGGCATAGGCAAACTTCGCATTCTTCATCTGTGATAATACGATTGCCCAGACAACACTACCAATAGCTTGCACAGCAAACAGGATACCTACCCAGTTGCCCGCCTCTTGAAACTCAGCAGAAGCCACATCCGTGGTATTCCAAACGGTCTCAGCAATGGCACCCGTAGAATAGTTCCAGAGATAAAGGAAACCTGCCCAACAGAAGAACTGCACCAGTCCTACTTTCCAAAATGTGGAAGGAGCATTCTTCAAGAGAGTAATCCAATTAGCCTTACCTTCTTCCTCCTTTTCTACCTCATCATTCACACCATTATACTCCGCATATTGCTGAGGAGGCCACTCCTTTACCTTCATCGTGGTATAAATGACACAAAGAATCAAGATGGCAGCACCGATATAGAACGACCAGATGACAGAATCTGGCACCACGCCCTTATCTGCTACATTCTTGATACCCAAGAAGGTAAAGAGGAATGGGAAGATATATCCTGCCACCGAACCAGCATTGCACAAGAAGCTTTGGATGGAATAAGCTTTTGATTTTTGCTCCTCATTCACCATGTCGCCCACCAACATCTTGAAAGGTTGCATCGCCATATTGATACTGGTATCCAAGAACATAAGAGCTATCAAGCCAAACAGCATCGCACCACTCACCGTCAATCCCAATGATCCAGCATTAGGCAAAAGGCACATTACCAGTACGGCGATTGTAGCACCCACAAAGAGATAAGGAATGCGACGTCCGAATCGACACCAAGTCTTATCGCTCAAAGTACCAACGATAGGTTGCACAAGGATTCCCATCAATGGAGGAAGAATCCAGAAATAACTCAAATTGTGTGGGTCAGCACCCAACGTAGCAAAGATTCGGGAGATGTTGGCACTCTGAAGAGCGTAAGCTATCTGTACCCCGAAGAATCCGAAGCTCAAGTTCCAAAGCTTCCAGAAACTCAAATTAGGTTTTTGTATCATTATTATTATATTTTAATTTCTAATGTAACATTCAACACTTAACATTCAACATTACCTCGTAGTTCCTCTTACCACAAGTCTTGTCCTCACGACTCTCCTCTCCACCTCTTCTCTTGGTATCGAGCCTTCCACTTGACCGATAAGAATATTGGCAGCCTCTTCTCCCACGGCAGCACCTCGTTGCTCCACGGTGGTAAGCATCGGGTCGCAAGCCTTGGCACGGTCACCATTCGTAAATCCACAGATACTAATATCTTCCGGCACCTTGAAGCCCATGCGCTTAGCCGTATAAAGAATGCCGATGGCTGTATCGTCATTGATGGCAAAGAAAGCATCCGGACGGTCTTCCATCTGGAGGATCTCTGGCGTGATGGCTTCTGCCTGAGCACGATTGTCGCAAATACGTACGTGGGGGGGTATCTCTTTCAGTCCATGTTTCAGCAAGGCATCATGATAACCATTATAGCGATTCTTGGAAATCTCCATGTTCATCGGCGAGCCATAGAAAGCGATCTTCTTGCATCCCGTGTCAATGAGATGGGTCACTGCCGTAAAAGCACCCATATAGTCATCCACTACCACACGAGAACAGTTCACGCCCGTACAGATTCTGTCATAGAAGACAAGAGGCACGCCATTGTCCATCAACTTTTGGAAATGTCCATACTGCTTGGTGTCCTTGGCTTGCGACACGATGATGCCACACACCTTATTCTTATAGAAGTCATCGCAGATAGCCACTTCCTTGTCGTATCGCTCATTACTCTGAGCCACCATCACACGATAGCCACGGGCACGTGCTTCCTCCTCTATCCCCGAAAGTACGGACATAAAGTAATAATGTACAAACTGTGGCACTATGACTCCTATCACCTTCATCGGTTGCACCTTACTATGACGAAGCGCCTCTCCGATGACATTCGGATAGAAATTGTGCTCACGAGCATACGTCTGGATACGCTCCTTCTGGGCAGCACTGATACGAGGGCTGTCCTTCAAAGCTCGGCTCACCGTGGCAATGGAAACGCCTAGGTCGCGAGCTATATCTTTCATTGTTATGGGTATCTTCTCACTCATGGTTTCTAGTTACGGTGGCAAAATTATGCAAATCTTCCCTAAAACCGCCTCTTTTTATTGATATAAATCAAGAAAACAACGTGCAAACGTTTGCACTGAATAAATAACGGAATTAACTAAAAAAAAGTACAAGCAAGCACAAAAGAATTTAATTTTGCAGCAGAATTTGAAAGTACAAGGACTTTGCGCCTTATTCCTACCTTATAATATAGACGACCTAAAGACCAATTTTTTAAAGAAGCCAAGCGGGTGATAAGTGTGGGAACTGTGACTAAAAACAAAAATAATAAATATAAATAACATTAACTTAAAAATCAAGCAAATGATGAAGCAGTTAAAATTTAAATTGCCTCTCAGAGCATTGACCCTTGCTAGTGGTCTGCTCCTGACAGCGAGTTCCTTTGCGCAGTCGAATGCGATCAAGGGACAAGTGAAAGATGCTTCTGGTGAGCCTGTCATGGGTGCTACCATTACCGTGAACGGTAAGCCAGTGGGTATTACTGACATGGATGGTAACTTCTCTATCGAAGCTGCTCCTGGTACTAACCTAACCTTTACTTATCTGGGTATGACTCCACAGACCGTGAAGGCATCCTCTAACATGAACATTACTCTCACAGATGACACAAAGGCTTTGAACGAAGTCGTTGTCATCGGTTATGGTGTGGCTAAGAAGAACGATTTGACTGGTTCTGTCACAGCCATCAAGCCAGATGACATGAACAAAGGTCTCCAAGTTAGTGCACAAGACATGATTACTGGTAAGATTGCTGGTGTAAATGTCATGAACAATGGTGGTGAGCCTGGCGGCGGTGCTTCTATCCGTATTCGTGGCGGTTCTTCATTGAACGCTTCTAACGACCCATTGATTGTCATTGATGGTTTGGCTATGGATAATTATGGAATGCAGGGTATGTCTAACCCTCTGAACCTCGTAAACCCTAACGATATTGAGAGCTTTACCGTATTAAAGGATGCATCTGCCACAGCCATTTACGGTAGCCGCGCTTCTAATGGTGTCATCATCATTACTACCAAGAAGGGACGCAAGAACATGAAACCTACCATTTCTTACAATGGAAACGTTTCTGTTAGTGCCGTTAAGAACAAGCTCGATGTATTGAGTTCTAACGAATTCATCAATTTTGTTAAAGACAGAAGCGGACTTGATGGCGAAGCTTGGGAAAACAGTGATTATTACAAGAGCTTAGGTTATTGGAGCGCATATAATGCCGACGGCACACCAGCAGAAGGCGCGCAACATCTCTTCGCCAACACAGACTGGCAGGATGAGATTTACCGTACAGCTGTTTCTACAGACCATAACATCACATTGACTGGCGCAGTAAAGAACTTGCCATATCGTGTATCTTTGGGCTACACCAACCAACAGGGTATCTTGAAGACATCAGACTTCGAGCGTTACACAGCTAGTTTGAGTTTGAACCCAACATTCTTCAAAGAGCATTTGACTGTAAACTTCAATGCTAAGGGAATGTACTCTAAGACTTCATACGCCAACACAAGTGCTATTGGTGCAGCTGGCGAGATGGATCCAACAAAACCTGTACGCATCAACAGCGAGTTCTATAACCAGAACTTCGGTGGTTACTTCCAGTATCATAGTCCTGTAGATCGTAGCGATGACTCTTGGAAATATTCTATCAACTCACTTTCTACTCGCAACCCAGTTGCTTACCTCAACACATCTGATGACCAAGGCAAGGGTAAAGAATTGAGTGGAAACTTGGAGTTGGACTACAAGATTCACGGTTTTGAAGACTTGCACCTCCATGTAAATGGTGGCATGGACTTGAAGAGTGGTAAGAGCAACAAGTATTATAGCCGTTACAACTACGACAATTACTACTATGGCAGCCAGGGTTGGAACACCCAAGACACCTACAACTTGTCTCTCAACATGTACGCTCAGTACTTGAAGGACTTCGCAAAGATTCACCATATTGACGTAATGGGTGGTTACGAGTATCAGCACTTCCATAAGAAGACTGACTACTATTACTATGGTACATACCCAGATACCAATAAGGAGCATCCTGGAGAAATCAAAGACCCATCAGAGAACACACTCTACAAGACAGAGAATTACTTGGTTTCTTTCTTTGGTCGTTTGAACTACTCTTTGGCAGACCGTTACTTATTGACATTCACTTTGCGTGATGATGGTTCTTCTCGTTTCCACAAGGACAACCGTTGGGGTCTTTTCCCATCTGTTGCAGCAGCTTGGAAGATTAAGGAAGAGTCTTTCCTCCGTGATGTCGATGCTGTATCTGACATTAAACTCCGTCTCGGTTGGGGTAAGACCGGTCAGCAGGAAGGTATTGGCGACTATACATATTTCGCATCATATACCAACAATAACCTAGGTGCATACTATCCTATTATTGGCGATGGTGTAACCTACCGTCCTGATGCTTACAACAATGCACTCACATGGGAGAAGACAACAACATGGAACGCAGGTCTTGACTTGAGTTTCTTGAGAGACCGCATCACTGCAAGTTTTGATTACTATTATCGTAAGACTACCGACTTGATTAATACAGTGTATGTATCTGCTGGAAGCAACTTCAAGAACAAGGTAACAAGTAATATCGGTGAGCTTCATAATCAAGGTTTCGAGTTCTCTACAACCATTCGTCCTATCCAGACCAAGGATTGGAGATGGGAAGTAAACTACAATCTCACCTACAATGACAATAAGATTGACAAACTTGTAGCCAGCGATGACGCCAACTACAAGATTCTTCACGGTGGTTTGGCTGTAGGTGACTCTGGTTCTGATGGCATCCAGGCTTGGGCTATCGGTCATCCTGTATCAGCTTACTATACCTACCAGCAGGTATATGACAAGAACGGTCAGCCTATTGAGGGTGAGTTCGTTGATAGAAATGGAGATGGTGTCATCAACTCTGCCGACCGCTACTTCTATAAGAAAGCAGATGCAGACGTATTGATGGGATTGAGTTCTAAGTTGATGTACAAGAATTGGGACTTCGGCTTCTCTCTTCGTGCTAGCCTTGGCAACTACGCATACAATGCAGTAGAGGCTGGTCGCTCAAACATCTCTTTGGAGCGTCTTTACAATGGTAACACTTGGCACAACGTAACCAACATGACCATGCCAAAGAACTGGCAATACGTATCAAACAACGATGCTTTGTCTGATTACTTCATCCAGAATGCATCTTTCTTGAAGTGTGACAACATCACTTTGGGTTACAGTTTTGAGAAGTTGTTTGGTCTTCCAGTCAGTGGTCGTGTATATGCAACAGCACAGAATGTGTTCACCATCACTAAGTACAAAGGCATCGATCCAGAAATCAATGGCGGTTACGATGGCAACATCTACCCACGTCCATTCACTGGCATTTTCGGCCTCAACTTGAATTTCTAATAATAAATGTAGAAGCTTTATGAAAATTAATATATTTAAAACGATTATACCTGCTGCGGCTTTGGTACTCACCATGAGCACTACATCTTGTGTTGGTGACCTTGACGTTACCCCAATTAACCCACAGCAGACCATGGACCTCAACGGTGATGCCTTGTTCAACAAGATTTATGCAAGCTTCAGCCTTACTGGTCAATCTGGTCCTTCTGGCAATGGCGACATCGAGGATGTTGACGAGGGACGTTCGGATTATTTTCGCACCAAGTGGTATTTGAATGAGTTTACCTCTGATGAAGCTCACTGGGTTTGGGCTACAGATGCAGGTCTTCCAGAGTTGCTCCACAATTCATGGGGTGAGAACTGCGTATTCTCTGCTGCTCTCTACAGCCGTCTTTACTTCACCATCACCTTATGTAACTTCTATTTAGAGCAAAATGTACAAGCTGCAGATGCAGAACAGCGCAATGCAGAAGTACGCTTTATCCGTGCATTGAACTACTATGATGTAATGGACCTCTATGGCGGAGGTGCTTTCACAGAGACTGTTTCCTCAGAAAAAGCAGCTTACTACAACCGCCAGCAGATGTTCGACTACATTGAGAGCGAACTGAAAGAGTGCGCAGAAAAAATGGCAGAGCCAGGTCAGACCACATACGGTCGTGCCGACCGTGTAGCTGCATGGAACCTGCTTGCACGTCTCTATCTCAATGCTGAGGTTTATACAGGCACCCCACGATGGGATGACGCTATGACTTATGCCGACAAAGTTATCAATAATGGTTACTATCATTTGTGTGAGCAAGGTGCAGTAAACCCAAAGACTGGAGAAGTTTACAGCCCTTACCAGATGTTATTCTTGTCTGACAATGACAAGAATGGTGCCCAATACGAGAATCTTGTCGTAGGCCTCTTCGATGGTGTAAAGACCAAGAGCTATGGTGGTACAAACTTCTTGATTCAAGGCGCATACTCTAATAAGGTATCTACAGATGATTATGCGCCATCTGGTGCAAACAACAGTTGGGGCAAGTGTATCCGCTTGCGCAAGCAACTTGCCGACAAGTTCTTTGCAAGTGCTCCTGCCGAAGCTGCCACATTGAAGGACATGACTGATGCAGCCCATGATGACCGCGCCTTGTTCTTCAACAAGGGTATCAGTGAGTCAATCACAGACGAAAGCACAGACGAGAACCTTGGTTTCACAAGCGTTAAGTTCCGTAATGTCAACTCTGATGGTAGCAGCAATGATGTCATCGAATTCGTCAATACTGACCTTCCAGTAATGCGTATAGCCGAAGCTTACCTCACTTACGCAGAGGCTTCTATCCGCAAGAATGGAGCAGCTGGCAACACTGACGCTGCTGAGAAAATCAACAAGTTGCGTCATCGTGCAGGAGCAACAGAGAAGAACACCTATACACTCGACGATGTTTGCGATGAGTGGAGCCGTGAGTTCTGGTTGGAAGGTCGTCGTCGTATGGACTTGATTCGCTTTGGCAAGTTCGCTGGTCAATCTAAGTATAAATGGGAATGGATGGGCGGCACATACGAAGGCAACCAGTTCCCTAGCTACATGAGCATCTTCCCATTGCCAGTTAATGAGTTGTCAAACAACCCTAACTTGAAGCAGAACACTGGTTATTAATTTTTTAAATGATTAATGGACATGAAAAAATATATATTAGCATCATTGCTCGCTTGCGTGGCAGCTTTTAGCTTCACATCTTGCGAGGACGACAATGATTCGAATCCAACAATAAGCCAGCCAGAGAGCTTTGTGCTCAATACACCAGCCTATGCTGGCAATGTATATGACTTGGAGAACAGCGACTCCTTGGAGTTGACCTATAGCCAACCAGCCTATGGATTTACCGCAGCTGTATCATACTACACACAGGTATCTCTCACAGACGATTGGCGCACAGCGGATGTTGATGCAGACGGCAACACTGTTGAGTTCGACAAGCCTAAGTTCGTTGAATTGGATGGTTTCTCCAACAAAGCAAAAACCAATGCCAGTGCAGCCGACATCAACAAAGCCATCATGAAGATGGGTGGTTATTCTTCTGCATCAGAAGTGCCAGAAAACATCGAAGTGTATGTTAGAATGAGAGCCATCCTCAATTCAGGCCATGAATGCTTCTCTAATGTAGTAAAGCTCAACACAAAGCCATACTATCAAGCATTAACCGCAGCCGCCCCTGAGCTTTGGTATCTCATCGGAGCATGTGTTGGTGACGGATCTTGGGGTTCTGAGATTGGTACTTCAGTATTCCCTATGTCTCCAGTAGAGGGTGAGACCTACGATGAAGTAACAGGTCAAGGCATCCTTACTTACACAGGTTACCTTACCTCAGACCTTGGTGGATTCAAGATTGTAAAAACTCCAGGCGAATGGGCAGAGCAGTGGGGTGGCATCGATGGTGACATCACTCAGCCTAAGAAGAAGGATGATAGTGGCGAAGGTGGCGACTTTAAGGTTCCATCTCCTGGTTATTACACCATCACCTTGAATACAAAGACCAACGAGCTCTCTATTGTTGCAGCAGAGAAGGAACCGGCCGAGTATGCAACCATGTGTATCTCTGGTGGCTTCAACAATTGGGCAACAGACACCCAGATGACCCCTGTTGACACTTGGGATGGTGCAAAGCCACACATTTGGAAGTATGACTTGACAACTGAAGAAGATACAGAGGTTAAGTTCCTCGTAGATAGTTCTTGGAATCCTAACTGGGGTGGTTCTGGCTTCCCATACGGATGGGGTGCAAACAATGGTGCGAACATTCCTGTCAAGGCAGGCTCTTACACCATCATCTTCAACGACATTACAGGTTACTATCACTTCTATAGCAAGTAATAACACTTTAAAAAGTATTGAACAATGAAAAAATCATTAATATATAGTATGATCCTCGCAACTGCTCTCTTCAGCAGTTGCAAGGGCGACTACGATGACTGGGCTGACCCACAGGGCTATCCACAAGATGAGGCTAAAAATGTTGCCCTCACAGTAACTCCTGCCGCTGCCATTGATATGGCTACAGTAGAAGCCGACTCTATCAATTTATTCTCAGCTTCTGTTGAAAGTCAGGAGCCAATGAGCATCCTAAGTTACAAGGTAGAGTTAGGAAAAGCAGATGAGTCTGGCACTGTTACAGACAAACAAGAGTTAAATGCGAACGAAGCAGGAAAGGTTGCTACCAAAGATTTGGTAAGTGCAGTGGAAGCACTCTATGGAAAAGCACCAGACCAGCGCACACTGCAAACTGTTGTGGTTGCCTCACTAAAGCAAAACGGTCAAGCTTTCTATGCTAAATCTAACCAAGTGCAGACACTTGTATCATTGGTTAAGCCAAATATCTCTTCTGCTTACTATCTCATCGGTGACATGCTAAGCTGGGGAGCTGACAAAATGGTTAAGTTCACCCACAGTGATACCAATGTATATGATGACCCTGTATTCAAGATTTCTTTCGAAACTACAGCTGACAACCAGTATTGGAAGATTGTTCCACAAGAAAATGTAGATGGTGATGACTTCTGGGCTAACCCTGGCGTTGTCGGTCCTTCAATAGATGGTGATGATTCCATGTCAGGTTCATTGGTAAATGAGAACCCTGGCGCTGGCAAGATAGCAAAGGCTGGTAAGTATATCATGACCATCAATATGATGGACTACACTTACTCTATCGAGGCTGCACCTACTGAGCTTTACATGACTGGTAGTGAATATGGTTGGAGCGATTGGAAGCAACTGATTCCTATTTGGGGTACAGATGACCAGTTCTGGACAGTTGTTTATCTTGCAGAAGGTGAGCAGTTCAAGTTTGCTCCACAAGCTGGTTGGGGTGGCGACTTTGGCTATACAGACACAACTATCAAAGACAATGCTGGTGCCAACATCACAAGTAGTTCTGATGGTAACCTTGTTGCTGGGAAAGCTGGTTGGTATCTCCTCCATGTAACAAATGGAACAGACCGTATCTTCGAGGTTCTTGAACCAAATGTTTACCTCATTGGTGATGCAGCAGGTGAATGGAACATCGATGCTAGCCACAAGTTTACTGTTCCAACAACCAAGGATGGTGAATTTGTATCTCCATCGTTTGCCAAGGATGCAGAGCTTCGCATGTGCGTAAGTATAGACCCTGACGGTTGGTGGAAGACCGAGTTTATCATCGCTAATGGCAAGATTGACTATCGAGGCAAGGGTGATGACCAAGCTCGCTTGAATGTAAGCGGTGGACAGAAGGCATACTTGAACTTCACGACAGGTGCCGCTGAGGTAAAATAAAAGATAGCTTCATCAAAACAAATACATTATCCTATGGCGGCTCTCCTTGTTGAGGGTCGCCATTTTATTATCATCAAGACTATGAAGAAATTTATTATTTCTTTAGCTTTTATAGGAATGGTTACAACGGGGGCATTCGCCCAAAAGCGTCTCCTCGGTGGTGACATCTCTATGCTCACCCAATATGAGCAAGCAGGAACCATCTACCGTGATGCCAACGGTAAGAAGATGGATGCCCTCAAACTCTTTAAGAAAGAAGGATGGAATGCTATGCGACTCCGCCTCTTCGTTGACCCAAGCCAAGCACCAGACGACCATAAGGACGAGGGAGTTTGTCAAGACCTCAACTATGTAAAGCAACTAGGCAAGCGTATCAAGAAAGCAGGCTTTCAACTGATGCTTGACTTTCATTACAGCGACACATGGGCAGACCCAGGCAAGCAATTCATCCCAGCCTCATGGCAGGGAGCATCCGCCGCAGCCCTAGCCGACAGTGTATATCAATACACCAAACGCAGCCTCATCACTTTGAAGAAAGCAGGTGCAGAACCAGAGTTGATACAAGTAGGAAATGAAATCAGCTTCGGAATGCTTTGGCCTACAGCCAAGACCATTCCTACGGAAGACACAAATTGGCAGGAATTCCTCGCCATGCTAAAACAAGGCTGCAAAGCTTGCCGTGAGATTTGTCCCAAAGCAAAGATTATCATTCATACCGAGCAAGCTGGGAAATGGGAAAACACCAAAGCTTTCTATGATAGATTGGAAGCTGCCATTCTTGACTATGACATCATTGGATTGAGCTACTACCCAATGTGGCACGAGCGCATTCCTGTCCTTCATAACACACTCAACAACCTTGCCGAACGCTATCCTAAGAAAGAGGTTATGATTGTAGAGGCCGCCGCTTATTACTCTCACAAGAACGACAAGTGGGCAAAGAGTGCAAATGAGTTTTCCGAATTCTATCCAATCAGCGTGGAAGGACAAACCACATTCACCAGGGAATTAGTAAAAGAACTCAACAAGCACCCACAAGTGACAGGTCTCTTTTGGTGGTTTCCTGAGGAGAATGCTTCAGGCAACTCTCTCATCAAAAGTTGGCTTAACCGTGGCTTGTTCGACAATGCCACAGGCAAAGCATTACCTTCATTATATGAAATGAAGAAATTCTTAAAGAAATAGAACATTAACCAATAGGCGGGCTCTCCAATTTTGAGGGTCGCCTATTTCTTTATCGTAAGCGGCTTACTAAGGGAGCGTGTAATGTCGTGCAATGTTTGTGCAATGCCGTAAACCACATAGCACTGCAGATACAGTACTATATATGCACATTATCCTTGTAATCTTGAGCAATTATCATTTTATCCTATAAACATTTGGAAGTTAAAAAGAAAAGTCGTACATTTGCAGCAAAATAACAACATAAACTAAGGAGGATACCATTATGACAGAACTTAGAGATAGATACATTCGCTTTGACTGGGCAATCAAGAGACTGCTCCGCCAAAAAGCTAATTTCGGTGTATTAGAAGGATTTCTTACAGTCTTTCTGAACGAAGAAGTGAAAATCATTGACATACTAGAAAGTGAAGGAAACCAGCAGAAAGAAGATGATAAGTTCAACCGCGTTGACATCAAAGCCAAGAACAGCAAAGGGGAAATTATCATCGTAGAAATACAAAACACAAGCGAGCTTTATTATTTGGAGCGTGTGCTATATGGCGTTGCCAAAGCCATAACCGAACACATCAATTTAGGTAATAGCTATAAGGAAGTGAAAAAGGTTTACTCCATCAGCATTCTCTACTTTGACTTAGGCAAAGGTTCCGACTACATTTATGTAGGACAGAACAACTTTGTGGGGTTGCACACAAAAGACCAGCTCGTCATCAGCGCTAAAGAGAAAAATAACATCGTAAGAAAATCGCCATCAGAGATTTTCCCTACTTATATTCTCGTTCGTGTCAACGAATTCAATAAGGTTGCCAAATCTCCTTTGGAAGAATGGGTTAACTATCTTAAGAATGGAGTCATCGCCCCAGACACCAAGGCTCCAGGCCTGCAAGAAGCTCGTGAGAAATTAAAATACTATGAGATGTCGGATGCAGAACGCCATGCTTACGACGAGCACCTCAATGCTATTATGATACAGAATGATGTTCTTGGCAATGCCAAGCTAGAAGGTCTCGCCGAGGGAAGAGCAGAGGGAAGAGCTGAGGGAAGAGCTGAGGGAAGAGCTGAGGGAAGAGCTGAGGGAAGGGCTGAAGAGAAAAAAACTATAGCAAAAAAACTCTTATCACAAAACATCCCTGCAGAAATCATCTCACAAGCTACAGGATTAAGCATCGAAGAAATAAAACAATTATGAAAAAGACTTTACTCATCGCCCTTTTGGGCATCTGCTCTTGGGGAGCCTCTGCACAGAAATATGTAGGTGGCGACATATCGTTGCTCCCTAAGTATGAACAGGCTGGCGCCCAATACTACGAACAGGACGGCAAAGCCATTGCCTCTCCCCTTACCTTCTTCAAGGAACAAGGCATGAATGCCATGCGCCTTCGTCTCTTTGTCGATCCTAGCAAGAACACAGGAGAGGATAAAGACGAGAATGTGTGCCAAGACCTAGAATACGTCAAAGCACTCGGCAAGCGCATCAAGGATGCTGGTTTCAAGCTGATGCTCGACTTCCACTACAGCGATACCTGGGCAGACCCAGGCAAACAATGGACTCCTGCCGGCTGGGCTTCGCTCACCGATACACAACTACAGCAAAAGCTCTACGACTATACCAAGGACGTGCTCCAGCAAATGAAAGCTGTCGGTGCAGAACCTGACATGATTCAAACAGGCAACGAAATCAGCTATGGCATGCTTTGGGGAACAAGAGCCACAGTAGGTAATAGTAGCACCAACCGTTGCTGGTCATCCTCTCCAGAAGCCAATTGGAATCGTTTCACCAATTTCTTAAAGAGCGCCATCAAGGCTTGCCGTGAGGAATGTCCAGAAGCCAAGGTCATCATTCATACAGAGCGCACCAGCATCTCTCAGCAGGACGACAACAAGAACTATGCTGCTCTTAGCAACTTTTACCATAAGATGAAAGCTGCCGGCATCGACTATGATATTATTGGATTGAGTTACTATCCTTATTTCCATGGTGTCATCTCGGAATTAGAAGGAGCCATCAATCTCTTGGAGAAAGATTATTCCGACAAAGAAATCATGATTGTGGAGTTTGGCTATCCTTATGCCTGGGAAGTGGGAGGAACCACCTATAATTATACCGCTCAATATCCTTATTCCGATGCAGGACAGAAGGCACTGACCGATGATGTCATCACCATGCTCAATAAGCATCAGAATGTGAACGGTCTCTTTTGGTGGTGGATGGAATACAATGCCAAAAGCACTAGCCTCAGCGGATGGTACAACGCCCCTCTCTTCGACAGCCAAACAGGAAAAGCAACTTCCGCTCTCTATGAATTGAAGAAATTCATGGGTACAACAGATGGTATCCAGCAGATTACCTCCTCTACCTCCACCCAACAAGCATGGTACACACTCGATGGCAAAAAGGTGGAGAAGCCTAACCAAAAAGGCATTTACATCCAGAACCATAAGAAAATCGCTATCAACAAATAGCAAATGCAAACGATTACACAAATCGTTTGCATGATTTATATCAATTCTTCATAGCAATCTAGGATTTAGTCGTACCTTTGCCCCATCAAACATTTCGACAAAGATATAACTAAATCCTAAAGTATGAAGAAATTTTACTCTATACTCGTTGCTCTCTTTGCAACCATCTCCTTATTCGCCCAAGGGTGGCCTGCCAATTATAGTAGTGTTATGCTGCAAGGATTCTATTGGGATTCCTATAAAGACTCCAAGTGGACTAACCTTGAAGCACAAGCTCCTGAACTCAGCCAATACTTCAATCTCGTTTGGATTCCTCAGAGTGCCAACTGTGGAAACAATAAATCCATGGGCTATGACGACCTCTATTGGTTCAGCAATTACAATAGCTCTTTCGGAAATGAGGCAGAGCTCCGCAACCTCATCAAGACTTTCAAGGCAAACGGCATCGGTACCATTGCCGACGTGGTTATCAATCATCGCAAGAATGTTTCCTCTTGGTTCGATTTCCCTGTAGAGACCTACAAGGGCGTGACCTATAAGATGGAATCTACCGACATCTGTGCAGATGATGACGGCGGAAAGACCAAAGCTGAGGCAGATAAGCAAGGTGTGAAACTAAGCAATAACAAGGATACAGGTGAAGACTGGGGAGGTATGCGCGACCTCGACCATAATAGCGAGAACGTGCAGACCATAGTGAAAGCCTATCTCGACATGTTGCTCAACGACTTTGGCTATGCCGGATTTCGTTACGACATGGTGAAGGGATACAGTGGCAAGTTTACAGGCATCTACAACGATGCAGCCAAGCCAACTTATTCCGTAGGCGAATATTGGGATGGAAATCCTACAACTGTCAAAAACTGGATGAATGCCACCAAGGTAAATGATAAGATAACAAGTGCAGCCTTCGACTTCCCTTTCCGTTATACCGTTCGTGATGCCATCAACTCTAATTGGACTACCATCAAAACCGAAGGTTTGAACAACGACAAAGACTATAAGCAGTATGCCGTGACCTTCGTAGAGAATCACGACACCGAATATCGCTCTGCCGAAAAGCAACAAGACCCTATCCGCAAAGATACCCTAGCAGCCAATGCCTATATGTTGGCTTCTTGCGGTACCCCATGCGTATTCTACAAGCATTGGCTTGATTGCAAAAAAGACATCAAGATGATGATTAATGCTCGTCAAATAGCAGGTATCACGAATACAAGTAGTACGAGTTTTAATGCGGTAAAAGGTACAGAATACAATGGTGTGATGACCACTGGCAGCAATGCTACACTACTGGCAGTAGTAGGTCCTAAAGCCAAGGACTATACTCCATACAACTCTTATACAGAGATTCTCAGCGGTTATCACTATCGCTATTTCCTATCTAAAAAGGCAAATATCGCCTGGGTAGATCTTCCTTCAGGCGAATACGAAGAAACACAAAAAGCCAAGCTCGTAGCTGTAAGCAACCAAGCTGGCGCACAGTTAGTCTATACTACAGATGACACTACTCCTACTGCTGCTAGCAAGAAGGCCGATAGCAACACAGAGATTGAGATTCCTTTCGGCGAGACAACCTTGAAAGTAGGTTTGCTTGTGAATGGCGTGGTTAGCAACATCATCACTCGCAACTACAAGGTGACAGAGCCAGTAGCTTTCGAACCATACGACATCACAGTATATGTAAACGCCGATAACGTAGATTTTGAAAAAGGTTACGTGAACTTCTGGGCTTGGAGCGATTCACCTAAGAGCGAGAACTTGACAACAAAGGGCAACTGGCCTGGTGACAAGATTACCCAAAGCAAGGAAATCAATGGCAAGACTTGGTATTACAACACCTATCGCATCAAGAGCAAGGACTATACCGTATCCTTCGTATTCAGCACAGGCACAGGTTCACCTCAAACTGCCGATGTTATTGACATCACCAAAGACACCTATTTGGAGATACAAAACGACAAGGATGCGGCTAAGCATTATTATGTCAAAGATGTAACTTCTGATATCACGACAGGTATTTCCTCAGCTCCTATAGTTGACAACATTTCTTCAAAAGACAATGCTTGGTACACCTTGGCTGGTCAAAGGATGACACAAAAGCCTACCCTATCCGGCATTTACATTCACCAAGGCAAGAAGATTGTCATCAAATAAGATAAATAAAGCCAAGTATGTAAAATAAAAAATGCGCAACGTTTTTGTTGCGCATTTTTTATTTATCTTTCTCTCTGATCAGCACCCCACATCAACTTCTCTCTCAACGTAGAGAAATATCGCTGATTGCGTTGCTTCACAATTTTGATGGTATGAGGAGCCTTGCGAATGATGAGGCGAGTTTCTTCCGTCATGCGCTCACTTCGTCCATCAATAGCCACAAGATAGTTGTGACTACGGCTCTCGATGTCGAGGGTAACCTCTGCCGTATCATTAATCACAATCGGGCGAATATTCAAACTATGTGGAGCAACAGGGGTCAAACAGAGACTACCACTCTGAGGAATGATGATTGGTCCGCCATTGGATAGATTGTATGCCGTAGAACCTGTAGGAGTAGCAACAATCAGTCCATCAGCCTGATAAGTGACCAGGAATTCACCATTCACTTGCGTGCGAATCGAAATCATCGAAGCATCATCACGCTTCAATACTGCAATGTCATTGAGAGCAAAAGGATTGCCTGCGAGCACGCCCCCTTCAGCCTCCACTTGGATCACAGCATGGTCTTCTATCTGTATGTCACCGGCATAAAGGCTATCCAATGCCGGTTCTATCTCACTAGGCAACACATCAGCCAAGAATCCCAAGCGCCCCATATTGACACCAATAATCGGAGTGCCCTTGGCTCCCACTCTACTAGCCGCCTTCAAGAAGGTGCCATCACCTCCCATAGAAATGACATAATCCACATCGAAGTTGTAATCCTCGAACACACCAGCCGCATGAACCTCGATATGTTGGTCGCGGGTGAGGAACTCATAATAAGCATTCTCCACATAGATTTCTGCCCCTCGCCTATCTAGATAATCGAGGATTTTCTCTATCGAAGCCGACTTCTTAGCCTGATACTCATTGCCAAATATTGCGAATTTCAAATGTTGCTCTGCCATTTATTTTGTAGTTTCAATTATTATTCTTACTTTTGCAAAGGTAATAATATAAATCGAATAATACGATAAAAACAAATAAAATTATGGCTAAGGTATATGAATTTATTGCCAATGGCTTCGAGGAAATCGAAGGTTTGGCTCCTGTAGATATTCTTCGCAGAGGAGGTGTAGATATCAAGACTGTCAGTATCACGGGCAGTGAATTCGTGGAAACATCACACGGCATCACCCTCAAGGCTGACTTGAAGTTTGAGGATGTAGAGAGTTTTGAGGATGCAGACATGCTCCTTCTTCCTGGTGGTCTGCCAGGCAGCACCAATCTGAATGAGCATGAAGGTGTGCGCCAGGCTCTCATCGCGCAGCATAAGGCTGGCAAACGAGTAGGCGCCATCTGTGCAGCTCCTATGGTTTTGGCTAGCACAGGCATACTAGAAGGCAAGAAAGCAACCTGCTCTCCAGGTTTTGAGCGTTACTTCGGTGCCAACACAGAGTACACTGGCGAACTCTTCCAAGAGGATGGCAACGTGATTACGGGAGAAGGTCCAGCCGCAACCTTGCCTTATGCCTATAAGATCTTGAGCTATTTCATCGGCGAAGAAAAGGTACAACAGCTCCAAAAGGGCATGCAGTATGCTCATCTCATGGAGAGCAAGTAACCATTTCTAATTTCTCATTTATCATTTCTAATTGAAAAATGGATTATGTGATTATAGTAGCCGGAGGCAAGGGTCTCCGCATGGGAAGTGAGATTCCGAAGCAATTTCTCCCTGTTGCAGGCAAGCCCATCTTGATGCGCACCATCGAGCGATTTCATGAATACGATGAGCAACTCAACATCATCTTGGTCTTGCCAGAGAGCCAACAAGCCTATTGGCATCAGCTTTGCGAGGAACACCATTTCGACATTCCACATCAAATAGCCAATGGAGGCGACACTCGTTTCCAATCATCCAAGAATGGATTGGCATTGATTCCAGATGATGCCGACGGCGTAGTGGGCATCCATGATGGAGTTCGCCCATTCGTCTCTACAGCTGTTATCGAAGAATGCTATGAGACTGCTCGCGAGGAATATGCAGCCATCCCTGTATATGCTGTGACCGATACCTTGCGCTATATTGACAAACGAGGTGGAGGAAAGAATGTGCTTCGTGATGATTACCGCATCGTGCAGACTCCCCAGACCTTCGACATCGGCTTGGCAAAGCAAGCCTTCAACCAAGGTTATAAAGAGCAATTCACCGATGACGCCTCTGTCGTGGAAAGCCTCGGCTGTCAGGTAGCAATGGTGGAAGGCAATCGTGAGAACATCAAGATTACCACTCCTTTCGACATCAAGGTTGCCGAAGCTTTGCTGGCAGAAGGATAA
>CAVKNU010000029.1:0-22971 GCA_963657465.1 Lachnospiraceae bacterium | reverse complement strand
TCTGGGGTCGTGGCCTGTCATTGCTCTGCACCGGTAGAGAAGACCGCCTGCACGACTGCCGTGCTCGCAACACCTTGGAAGCAATCATGTGGCACGGAAGTGCTCAGAGTGATGCTCGCTGGTGCATCGAGAAGTTCCGCAACCTCTCTAAGACTGAGCGTGACAACATCATTTTCTTCGTAGAGTCTATCTAATCATAAGAGTAAAGTCTATTTCATAAAATAGCCACACACTACCCACCTTGTTCATTCAATGGTAGTGTGTGGTTTTCTAGCTTTAAAATACATCCAAGCAATGAACTTCAATTATTTCAAAATGGCATTATTGGCATTGCCATTAATCGCCACCTCATGTAGTGACAAAGAAACCCTAGACCTGGATATTGATGATGACCAATACAAGGACTATCCAGAGGAATTCTTCTCTGGTGGCAAACTAGGTACAGTATATAAGATTAGCTCTCTTGCTTATCAGCAGCCAGCTCCAGCCATCGACCAACAAGGACTTTCAAAGGCTTTTGCCTTAGGTGAATATTATTTTGACAATCCATTTACAGAAAACATCAAACCTTTCAATGGATTAGGTCCACTCTACATCAGAAAATCATGTAAGCACTGCCACATTGGATATGGACATGGTAAGCGCCAAACAAAATACGACTCAAACACTTTCGGCAATGGTTATATCCTCATGATTACCGATGAAAACGACATCGTGGTACAATCATTTGGATGGGTTGCCATGGGACAAGCCACAGCACCTTTCAAGCCACAATTCGACGAAAAAAAGGTAAAGATAGCATGGAACAACTATACGGATTCATGGGGCAACAAATTCCCTGACGGTGAGACTTACTCACTTATCTATCCAGAGGTTACCCTCGAAGATGGTTGCATCTATGGCAAACTCATCGATAAAGATGGAAAAGAAGTACCGGTATCAAAGGCAAAGATTCGCCTTGAATCTACCATCGGCTTCATCGGTAGTGGCTTGATTGATGCCATACCAGACGAAGACATCTTGGAGCAATACCGAAACGAGGGCAAATTTGCCACACTCAATCCTCAATTCTGGGATAATAACAGCAAGGATTTCGTGAAGAACAGTGATGGCACTTTGGCTGTCAAGAATGGCGGTATCGTCTATAAATTTGACTACGCTCTCGACCGTGCTTCTGTTATGAGTGATGCTTCTTTTTGGGAAGTACAAAATGTGACTCGTGATGATTTCCGTTCTCATTACATACCTAAGGAGTATTGGCAGTTTGCCGCAGCTGATCCTGACGTTACCAGCAAGTTCTATGAATATTATCCAGAATGGAATCTTACAGGCGACCCTGCCAAGGACATCATCACCTTTGGTAATGCAGACAACCTACCTGTCGAGATGAAAGAGTCTGACTATATCAACTATATGGTTTGGCATCGTGGCGTAGGTATCCCTGCTGCACGCAACACGACTACGGATGACTTCAAAAAGGGCAAGGAACTGTTTAATAATATCGGTTGTGCCAACTGCCATCGCCCATCATGGACTACAGGTGAAGACAAGATTCGCGACCCATACGGTCGATTCTCTGCAGAGGATTCTCGCATGGTTCGCTATCCTAACCAAAAGATATGGCCATATACAGACCTGATACAACATCGCTTGTTTATGAAGAACGACTTGCGTACGGGATGGTGTAAAACAGCACCTCTATGGGGACGTGGATTGATGCAACTGTGTTCTGGACATTCTGACAGATTGCATGACTGTCGTGCTCGCAATACGTTGGAAGCCATCATGTGGCACGGTTGTTGCTCTGAAGGCAACAAGAGTGATGCATATTATGCCGTAGAAAACTTCCGTAAGTTGTCGAAGGAAGAGCGAGCACTCGTCATCAAGTTTGTAGATTCTATATAAAGACAATATGAATAAATTAAAAAACATTGTAATCCTCATGGCAATCATCATTACATGTGTGATGATGGTTGCTACCTTTGTTGACAATTCCAAGGGAAATGTATTTGCCACAGAGCATATCTACAATTCCCTATGGTTTGTCATCTTATGGGCAGTGCTCGCTTGCGTCAGCATGGCTTACATCATTAAGAGAAAGCTATACAAGCACATGGCTGTGTTGATGATTCACCTCTCATTCATCATCATCTTGATAGGTGCATTCACCTCTTGGCTCACTTCCGAGAGTGGAAAAGTCCATGTGAGAAAGGGAGTACCTGCATCTACATACGAAAACAAGGATGGAAAAACGGAATTGTTTGGTTTCACCCTAAAGTTGGAAGACTTCAAGGTTATATACTATCCTGGAACGGATGCTCCTATGGACTATGTTTCGACATTGACAAGTGGTAACGACCATATAGAAATATCCATGAATAGTATTGGCGAACATAATGGCTATCGCTTTACCCAATCCAGTTATGACGATGACATGAATGGTTCTACACTCGGTGTTCTTTACGATCCTTGGGGAATTGGTATCACCTATATCGGATATGCCCTACTCTTCATCTCACTGTTATTCTCTTTATTTAGCAACAAGACACGCATGCAAGCATTCTATAAGAAAGCAATGGCTTCTCAGGCTGCAAAAGTTGTCGCCCTATTGTTGGTCTTCTGCTCTAGCTTGTCTTCCTTATCCGCCAATGCCCAAGAGCAATTGAAGATTGACTCAAAGATTTATAATGACTTCGGTCGAATCTGCGTCCTTTACAACAGTCGTATTTGCCCAATCAATACAGTTGCCACCGATTTCGTAACCAAGCTTTGTGGCAAACCTTCATGGAAAGGAATGTCTGCCAACGAAATTTTTGCTGGTTGGGTATTTGATGTTCCTTATTGGGAAACCGTAAAAATGATAGAAATCAAGGATAAGAAAGTACAAGAATTGCTTGGTTTGAAAGACAAATGGGCATCATTGGAGGATTTCTATAACGAATATAATGAATACAAGCTTGAAAAGCCACTCAAAGAGGCTTATAAAAACGGCGACAAAGAGCTACAGAAGAAACTCGGCAATGCAGATGAGAAGTTTAATATTATCCGTATGCTCTACAATGGTGAGATGCTCAAGGTATTTCCTTACAAGAATGCCAAAGGCAATTTCATGTGGATAGCTCCTGGAGAATCATTGAAAGACGTCAAATTGCCAGAGAAAGAGTTGAGATTTGTCATGAAGTCTATGGACTATCTCGCTGAAAGCATTATCACCAATGATACCAAGAGAGCAGAAGAAATAGCCACAAAGATTTACAAGTATCAACATGTACGTGGCAAGGAAATCGTGCCATCCACCTTTGGTGTCTATTGCGAGTTGTTCTACAATACTCTGAATACGCAGAGATGGGCTATCATGCTATACCTCACCCTATCCCTTCTCTTGGTCATCGCTTCGACCATGACCTTCACTGAGAAAAAAGAAAAGATGCTACAGAAGGGTAAACACATTTTAGTGGGAATCATGTTGCTGCACACAACTATCTTGCTAGTTCTCCGTTGGTATGTTTCTGGGCACTTGCCTTTATCGAATGGCTATGAAACCATGCAGTTCATGGCTTGGGCTGTAATTCTTCTTACAATATTCATGTATAAGAAGTTCACTGTCATCCAAAACTTTGGACCTCTCTTGGCTTCATTCGCCTTACTTGTGGCTATGATAACAGACAGCAATCCACAGATAACCCAACTCATGCCTGTATTGCAGTCACCTTTGCTCTCCATGCATGTGATGGTTATCATGTTCTCGTATGCCTTATTCGGTCTAATGGCATTGATTGGAATACAAGGTATTATGGTTCATCATCGCCATTCCACCGAAAGAGAAGAGCAATTGGCAGCCCTCTCCCAGTTCCTGCTTTATCCTGCCGTTACATTGTTAGCCATCGGTATTTTCATCGGTGCTATCTGGGCAAACGTCAGTTGGGGAAAATACTGGGGATGGGATAGCAAAGAAGTTTGGGCACTTATCACGTTGCTCATCTATGCTGCTCCATTACATAGTGACATCAAATGGATGAAGAAACCTCTCCATGTCCATACCTACATGCTCCTTGCATTCCTCAGCGTTCTCATGACCTATTTCGGCGTGAACTACTTCCTTGCAGGAATGCACTCGTATGCATAAAAATAAAAGAAGTAGTACTTACTTGGCGAATGAAGTAGTACTACAATTGCAAAGTAAGTACTACTGCTATTCACAAGTTAGTATATATAAACAGAGACTCTGAAATATACAAGTTTACGCAGAACTCGACAATAAACAGAAAAAGCCGCTTCCCTTTCATCTAGGAAGCGGCTCTTTTTATATTTTTACTTTACTTAGCGTAAGCTACGCTACGTGTCTCACGAATCACAGTAATCTTAACCTGACCTGGATAAGTCATCTCATTCTGAATCTTAGTTGCGATTTCATCAGAGAGCTTGGTACTCTCCGCATCACTCATCTTGTCTGCACCGACGATGACACGAAGCTCACGACCTGCCTGGATAGCGTAAGTCTTGGTTACACCAGGATAACTCATGGCAATAGCCTCAAGATCGTTCAAACGCTTGATGTAAGCCTCTACAATCTCACGACGAGCACCAGGACGGGCACCAGAGATAGCATCACAAACCTGTACGATTGGAGCCAACAATGTATTCATCTCCATTTCGTCGTGGTGAGCACCGATTGCATTACAGATATCTGGCTTCTCCTTGTACTTCTCTGCTATCTTAGCACCATAGAGTGCGTGTGGCAACTCGCTCTCCTCGTCTGGAACCTTACCAATATCATGCAAGAGACCTGCACGCTTAGCCTTCTTAGGATTCAAGCCCAACTCAGATGCCATCACTGCACAGAGATTAGCGGTTTCACGAGCATGCTGCAAGAGGTTCTGACCGTATGAAGAACGATACTTCATCTTACCTACGATACGAATCAACTCAGGATGCAAACCGTGGATACCCAAGTCGATGGCAGTACGCTTACCTGTCTCGATAATCTCATTGTCCAACTGCTTCTTCACCTTGGCAACCACCTCCTCGATACGAGCTGGGTGGATACGACCGTCAGCAACCAACTGATGAAGAGCCAAGCGGCAAACCTCACGACGGATAGGGTCGAATGCAGAGATAACGATTGCCTCAGGAGTATCATCCACTACGATTTCTACACCTGTAGCAGCTTCAAGGGCACGAATGTTACGACCTTCACGACCGATGATACGACCCTTAACCTCGTCATTATCAATATGGAATACGCTGACTGAGTTCTCAATGGCAGTCTCTGTGGCTACACGCTGGATAGTCTGGATGACGATTTTCTTAGCCTGCTGGTTGGCATTGAGCTTCGCATCGTCCATAATCTCATTGACATAACTAGCAGCATCCAACTTAGCTTGATCTTTCAAGCTCTCCACCAAGCGTTGCTTAGCTTCCTCAGCGCTCAAGCCAGAGAGTTCCTCCAACTTAGCCTGCTCCTGCTTTTGCATCTTTTCCAACTCCTGTTGCTTTACAGACAAAAGTTTCTTTTCATTGTCGATGCGCTGCTGGCTCTGATCGACTTCTTGCTTGCGACGTCCCAATTCTTCTTGACGCTGATTGAGAGAAATCTCACGCTGCTTCAGCTTGTTCTCACTCTGCTGGATACGAGAGTTACGCTGTTGCACCTCTTTCTCCAATTCTGCTTTTTTATTGAGGAACTTCTCTTTTACTTCGAGAAGTTTCTTTTCTTTCAATACCTCAGCCTCCTTGTTGGCAGCCTCAATCATTTCATTATATTTTCCCTTAATGACATAACGGAAAATGAAAAACCCAACGCCACCTCCTACGATAAGGCCCACGAGGGTAGCTATAATTATTACTATCATTATTATTTATATATGTATTAATTAATATTCTCTTCAAAAGACCAAACTACTTGAGCGCCTCTTCCATCTCTGCAGTCAATTTAGAGAGAATATCATTGTAAGGTTCCGTATCATTACGGTCGGACTCCTTTTCATATCTCAAAGCCACGTCGATGAGAGCCATATAGAGGATTTCTTTTTCACTCTTACGCCCCTTGAAAATCTTGGCATACGAATTGACTATATCGTCTATCAGCTTAGCCGACTTACGATAATACTCCTCGTCTTCTCTCGGTATTCTGACCGAAAGATCCGTATCATAGACGTGTAATCTTATGAGTAATTTCTCTTGTTCTTGATCTGCCATCGCTCCGATTATTGATCACTCAGTAGCGTTATACACTTGTTGACATCCCTGATGAGCTTAGCAATGCGTTTCTGGGTTGCTTCCATATCAGCATCAGAAATCGTCATCATCTTTGCCATTTTCAAGCTGTCATAATCATGTTGTGCCTGAGTCAACCTTGCCTCCAATTCCTTGATTTTGGCATCACGTTCATCTATCATCGCATACAGCTCCTCATTCTCTTGCTTGATTTCATCAAACTTGAGAATCATCTGCCTCACGCGAGTAGCAAACGTATTGATGATTTTCTCACTAGCACTCATGTTCTTTATTTTTTGGCTACAAATATAGTGGAAATATCTGAAATAAACAAATATTCCCCTAACATTTTGCGCATTTTATACAAAATCATGGATCTTACTTACCCATTTTAGCCTTTGCTTTCTCCACATCCTCATCAGATGGGCGTGGTTCTTTCTTTGCCAACATCAACACCTGGAAAGTAAAATCAGTCACCCACTGCTGGCTGAATCCCAAACGCTTATTGAATTGGCGCAACTGGAATACAGTCTTCAACACACTGGCATCGCTAAAGTCATTCTTATTGAAGATATCGTCAACTGTCTTTGCCGTCAACTTATACAAAGAGTTCTTCATAAAGCTAGGCAAACGAAGTTTAAACTTCATCAGATTACCCATCAACATCATCAAATCTTGAGTAAAGTTTTGGAATTGGATGAGATAAATATTCACATCCTGCAACTTGTGACAATTTTTACGGATACTAGAATCGATTTCCTTGAAGAAAGTATCGTCTGTGTCATAGATATTCTTCATCATCTTCTTCACCTGTGCCTTCTCTCCGATACCCAATCGGTTGTTGACAGTAGGCACATGAAGAGTTGTCTTGAAGACACGCAAGTCTGGCAACATCGCCAAATTTGTAATGCCCAATTGAGAAGCGAGAGCTGCCTGGAAATACACACGTACCAAAGTCATGTAGTCTTCCATTCCTCCCACTTTATTATCTTCAGTCTTACGGCTGAATAGTTTTGAAAAAATTCCCATTCTTTTGCTTATTTAATCTTTAACAATTAGTATTTTCTTTGCAAAAGTACAATAAAATCGTAAAATATCAAAATGGAATGGGTGTTTTTTATCAAGAAAAACTTTTTTTCTAGCAAATCAATTGATTTTATACGTTTTATTTTCCCCAATTCGATTATTTTTAGTAACTTTGCCACGTTTTATATACATTATAATGTAGAGTTCGGTCAAAGAATTACAAATTAAGTATCATGAATAAGATTTATAAGGGAAATGAATTGGTGAGATGGCTAGTAATGGCATCTGACTTTATAATTCTCAACTTGATATTGCTAACTGTCGTATGCTGGGACATTATTTCTATCCCAAGCTATTTCGGTTATGCAACAAAAATCACATTCTTTGTAGCTAACACCTCATTATTTATCAGCGAGACATTCTTCTCGTCCATCATTCACCTGAGAAAGGTGAGTTGGATACAAGTATTTGGTAGAACCCAGAGATTGGCCACTGCCACGATTCTCATATTCTACCTTGTCATGGACCTTTTAGTTCGGGGGGGGCAATGATATGATAACAACTTACATCATTATCTTCATCGCATTCTACCTGCTATTGATCCTTTCTCGCATCGCAGAATTGAATTTATTGAAGTATTACCGTTCCAAAGGTCGCAACACACGCACAGTGATGTTCATTGGCAACGACCCTGCCATCATGGATATGTATCAGACACTAATGGAAGATGCTTCTGCGGGTTATCGAGTACACGGCTATTACGCCGATGAAGCCATCAAAGATGCACCTAAAGAGTTGAAAATGCTAGGAACGATGGAAGACCTCAAGCAAGTGATGTCTTCCACCATTGACAACACCATAGAAGGAAGTGTTTCAGGCATCGACGAAGTATTCTGCTGTTTGTCACACAATCGTTCCAAAGAAATCGTACGCATCATGCAATTCTGCGACAAGAATGTGATTCACTTCTATTACTTGCCACGACAATTTGGTGAGTACCGATTGCACCTCGACTCCCAACAGTATCTAGGCAAGAACGTATTCTCCAATCACTTCGAACCACTGACGAGCCTATCCAACAGAATCATCAAACGAGGTTTCGATATCACTATGAGCGGATTTATCAGCCTTTGCATCTTACCATTCTTGCCAATCATAGCCTTGTGCATCAAGATACAAAGTCCAGGACCAATATTCTTCAAGCAAGCAAGAACCGGACTTAACGGCAAGACTTTCCAATGCTTGAAATTCCGTTCGATGCACGTCAACAAGGATGCTGACTTAGTGCAAGCCACCAAGAACGACCCACGCAAGTTTGCTTTTGGCAACTTCATGCGAAAGACCAACATTGACGAATTTCCACAATTTTTCAATGTACTGAAAGGAGACATGAGCATCGTTGGTCCACGCCCTCACATGTTGCATCATACAGAGGTGTATGGCAAGCTGATTGACAAATACATGGTTCGCCATTTCTCCAAACCAGGAATCACTGGCTGGGCACAAGTTACAGGTTTCAGAGGAGAAACCAAGGAACTTTGGCAAATGGAGGAACGCATACGCAGAGACATCTGGTATATTGAGAACTGGTCGTTCTGGCTCGACATCAAGATCATCTTCCTAACGGCCAAGAGCATCATCTTCCCAGACAAGGAAGCCTATTAAATACAAAGACAATAAAAGAAAAAAGATACAAAGAAGAGAATGAAAGGTATAGTTTTAGCAGGAGGATCAGGAACTAGACTCTATCCTATCACCAAAGGCATCAGCAAACAGTTGATTCCGATATTCGACAAACCGATGATTTACTATCCAGTATCAGTATTGATGCTGGCAGGAATCAAAGATATTCTTATTATTTCAACCCCATTCGACCTACCGGGTTTCAAACGTCTCTTAGGCGATGGTAGTGAACTAGGTGTACATTTTGAATATGCAGAGCAACCATCACCCGACGGTTTGGCGCAAGCCTTCATCATCGGCGAGAAATTCATTGGCGATGACAGTGTATGCCTAGTACTCGGCGACAATATTTTCTATGGAGCAGGATTCACAGGATTGCTCAAAGAGAGTGTGAAAGCCACAGAAGTAGGATTGGCTAGTGTTTTTGGCTATTACGTCAACGACCCAGAAAGATACGGTGTGGCGGAATTCGACCAAGAAGGAAATTGCTTGAGCATCGAAGAAAAGCCGGAGCATCCCAAAAGTAATTATGCCGTCGTCGGGCTCTATTTCTACCCAAATAGTGTTGTGGAAGTTGCCAAGAACATCAAGCCGAGCGCACGTGGAGAACTTGAGATAACCACAGTCAACCAACATTATCTCTCACAAAAGACATTGAAAGTACGGAGTCTTCAACGAGGATTTGCTTGGCTTGATACAGGTACACACGACAGTCTGTCCGAAGCCAGCACCTTCATCGAAGTCATCGAGAAACGACAAGGGTTGAAAGTGGCGTGTCTGGAAGAAATCGCCTACAAACAAGGGTGGATTGACAAAGAGCAACTCATCAAGACTGCACAGCCGATGCTAAAAAATGGTTATGGCAAATACTTGATGGATTTAGCCAACAATAACCGCAAATAAAAATATAATATTAAGGTGTAAATTAAAAACAAAACATTACATAATGGAAGATTTAAAGAATTTTGAGCTAGAGGGAGCGACACAAGAAGCTGAAGAGAAGTCAGCTATCGACTTCCAACTCATCTACACGACCCTCATTCTAAACTGGAAATGGTTTGTTCTATCGCTGATTGTATGTCTAGGACTAGGATTTATTTACTTACGATATGCGACGCCAACTTATCAATCTACGACTAAGATTTTGATAAAAGACGACAACCAGTCAAAACGAGGTGGAATGAATGGAAGCATGATTCAGAATGCAGCCAACTTAGGTTTCATCACCAACTCAAATGGTATCGACAATGAGATTGAAATCCTACAATCGCACGATTTAGCTCAACAAGCAGTATGCGACATGAAGCTCTATGTGAGCTACATGCATCCTGGCACCTTTAAAGACCGTCTGGTCTATAAGGAGCAGGAAATAAATGTAGATATGGACATGAACCATCTCAAGAAATTGAACGCTCCGATGAAACTGAGTATTTCTCGTGAAGGCAACAATTATGAGGTGGAAGGCTCTTATTATATCCCAATAGATGCTTTCTCATACGAAAAAGAACCTGTGGAGTTTAAGAAATCCTTCTCAAAGTTACCTACTATAATAGGTACGCGCGTAGGAGCTATTAGACTTACCCGCAACAAGAACTTAGAATTGGAAGATGGAGACGTATTGAAAGCAGTCATCATCTCTCCAGAATATGCAGCCAACAAATATGTTAAGGGCTTAACTGTCAGTCAGACTTCCAAGACAACTACCATCGCAGAGCTTGTATTAAACGATGAGTTGCCACAGAGAGGTATCGACTACCTAAAGTATCTTACCATTGCTTACAACCGTTCTGCCAATGAAGACAAAAACCAAATAGCCCTTCGAACAGAGCATTTCATCAACAGCCGTCTAGAGAAAATCAATGCAGAATTGGGTAGCACGGAAGGTCAGTTGGAAAGCTACAAGAAGCGCAACAAGGTGGTAGAGATGAAAATCAATGCCCAAGCTGCTGTAGCCAATGCCGACCAATATGCACAAAAGCTCAATGAGGCTAATACACAGGTGGAATTGCTAAAGGAACTTGGCAAATACATGAACGAACCAGGCAACAAATACCAGCCTATCCCATCCAACGTGGGACTTACTGACGAGAGCTCTACCTCGCTCATCAATGAGTACAACAAGATTGCCTTACAACGTAACCAATTGTTGCACAGTGCCAGTGAGACCTCTCCTACGGTAACTCCATTGACAGCCCAGCTCGACGACTTGACCTCCTCTATCAAGCGTGCCATGCGTCAGGCTCGTTTAGGCATGGAGATTCAACGCAATAGCATTGCTTCTCAAGCAGGTATGTACCAAGGACAAATTGGCAGTTCTCCTGAACAAGAGCGTGTATTGACACAGATTGGTCGCCAACAGGAAGTAAAATCAGGCTTGTACTTGATGCTGTTGGAGAAACGTGAAGAGAACTCCATCTCTTTGGCAGCCACTGCTGACAAGGGAAAAGTCATTGATGCTCCTTCTTTTGCTGGAAAAGTTAGCCCTAAGACCTCTATCATTCTCTTGATAGCCTTGGTTTTAGGTTTGGCGATTCCTGCTGGCATCCTCTTCCTCTTAGAGTTCTTCCGTTATAAGATTGAGGGCCATGAGGATGTGCTGAAACTCACTACGGTACCAGTGATAGCCGACATCCCTGTCGCTAGCGACATTGCCAAGGGTAGAGCCGACATCGTGGTTCACCAGAACGTCAACAACTTGATGGAAGAAATTTTCCGTGGCCTCCGTACAAACATTCAGTTTATGCTGAAAACAGGCGAGCAAGTGATGATGTTTACCTCTTCCACCTCAGGTGAAGGAAAGACATTTGTGGCTTCCAACGTTGCCATCAGCTTTGCATTGCTAGGCAAGAAAGTTGTCGTGGTAGGTTTGGATATCCGTAAGCCTCGATTGGCAGAGTTGTTTGAAATCGACAACCACCACAATGGTATTACCAATTTGATGGTTAGAGACCACAATACATGGGAAGACATCGAAAAACAGATTATTCCATCAGGTGTCAACAACAACTTGAACCTGTTGATGGCTGGTCCTGTACCTCCTAACCCAGGTGAGTTGATTACCCGTCATAGTCTCGATGACATCATTGAGCAATTAAAGCAACGCTACGACTATGTTATCTTAGATACAGCTCCTGTAGGATTGGTCAATGACAGTTTGCAGTTGGGTAGAGTCGCTAACCTCTGTATCTACGTTTGTCGTGCCGACTATACACCAAAGTCTAGCTTTGGCATGATTAATGGTCTCAAGGCAGAGAAGAAGTTGCCAAACATGTGTTTGGTTCTCAATGGTGTAGATTTATCGAAGAAGAAACATAGTTTCTATTACGGCGTTGGTAAATACGGCAAGTATGGAAGATACGGCAACTATGGATCGTATGGTTCATATGGTAAATATGGTAAATATGGTACCTATGGTTCGTATGGCAGCTACGGCAACTACAGCAATAGTCACTATGGCGATAAGAATGACACAAGTATCAAAAAATAAAAGAACAAAAACAGAATGGCAGTAATAGCAGTAGATTTTGACGGTACGATTGTTACACATGAGTACCCTAAGATAGGAACAGAGCTTCCCTTTGCAACAGAAACATTGAAGATGTTAATCAGAGACCAGCATCGTCTCATCCTGTGGAGCGTACGAGAAGGTAAACTTCTGCAAGAAGCCGTGGATTGGTGCAAGGAACGTGGCGTAGAATTCTGGGCAGTCAACAAAGACTACCCAGAAGAAAGCCTAGAAAACAATAATCATTTCTCTCGCAAGCTAAAGGCAGATTACTTCATTGACGACCGTGGTATCGGGGGACTCCCTGATTGGGGCGAGATCTATCAAATCATCACCAACCATACCAGTTATCGCCAACTCATCAAACGCAGCTTAGGAGCCAACCAGGAGCCTCCAAAGAAGAAGCACTGGTGGAGCCGAGGCTAGAAACTTTCAACATCATTATAAAGAAACAATAAAGGGTGCATCCAAATAGGACGTACCCTTTATTGTTATTTATATTAAAGTTATTTTTCTATTAGAAGAACAAATAGCGATTATCAACTACATGAGCGTTCAAGTAAAGCTCGTTCATGAAGTTACCTGCATACTGCATTTCCTTCTGACGGCACTTTTGCATCTGGCTCTTCTCGTCAAACTTAACAGGACGGTTACTCTTATTAGTTACCTGGAAGAGATATACACCTGCATTACCCTTTACAGCATGTGCAGAGAAAACACCCTTCTTGGTAGCAGCAACTGCACCAGAAAGAGCAGGCTCGCTAGCACCAGTAGCAGAGATAAATACAGGAGCAGCAAATGTTATCTGATTTACGGCAGTAACCTTTGCACCCTTAGCCTTAGCTGCAGCGATGCTCTTCACACCGTTCAACTTAGCCTCAAGAATCTCAGCCTTCTTATCCTTGATAACCTCAGCCTTTACGATTTCCTTTACCTGTGGATCATTCAAGTCACGATAACCAATGTGGTTAATCTTGTCGAGAACGACAACCAACAAGTGGTTATTGTCACCACACTCATACAAAGGAGAGACTTCACCTGCCTTGCTATCAAATACCCACTTCAATGCCTCACGGGTAGAGTGAATGTTAGCCAAGTAGTGAGCGGAAGTTGTAACGTCCTTCAACTCCTGTACCTTGTAACCATTCTTAGCTGCATTCTGGATAATAGACTCAGCAGAAGGATTAGCACTTACGAAGCTAGAGAACTTATTGTAAGCTGTACGATAAGTATCCTGAGAGAAGTCAACAGACTTCTTGATTACAGCAGCAGTATATTTAGAAACCATTGCCTTACGATCAAGAACCTGAAGAACAACATAACCTTGCCCCAACTGAAGCTCGTTTACAGAGTTTACGGAAGCTGTATTCAAAGTGTTGATGAATGCCTTGTTATCCTTGTCCATAGACTGAGCATACTGATACTGGCGTGTAGTCATCCAAGCCTTCTCACCTGTCTGACCGTACTTCTTAGCGATTGCCTCAAAATCAGCACCACCAGCAATAGCAGTATTGATAGAGTCAGCCTTGGTCTTAGCCTCTGCCACAGAGTTAGCTGCCACCTGAATCATACGATACTGAACTGAGTCTGGCAACTGTTGCTTATTAACCAACTTCACAATATTCAAAGTGTTGTCTGCAGGATTAGCCTTTACTGCAGAAACCTGACCTACAGCCATAGAATCAAGCTGAGCAGCGATGTCCTGTGGGAAAGCATCCTTATCAACAGGGATGCCCAAGTAAGAAACAGTAGAAGCTGCCTTACGAACCACCTCTGCTGGGTCAGCATCAGATGTAAGCTGAGCATGGAAATCAGTCATTTCCTTGTTCAATGCTGCACGGTCGGTAGCAGAAGCACCCACCTCAACATCTACATACTTGATGTCACGGCTCTCTACAGGTTGCTTGAAACGAGCCTTCAACTCATCATACTTTGCCTTAAGATCACTGTCTGAAATCTTAACCTGATCATCCTTTACGTCTGAATAAGGGAAAGCAGCCAACTGAATCTGGCTTTCCTCGTTTTCCTCTTTGAATGCCATCTTAGCCTCTACTGGGTTTGACAAGAAGCAGTGAGCCAACAAAGACTGATACTTCTGAGCCAAAGTTTGCTGGCGAAGAGTCTTTTCAATGAATGACCAGTACTTGAAAATACGATCATACTGCTCCATCATTTGAGGATTAGCAGAGGCATTGGCCTTCTGAGCCTTGTAGTCTGCCAAGAACTTCTGAAGAGAAGAAGCATCAAAACGACCAGTCTGCTGGTTTACGAAAGGAGTCTGCTGAAGCATAGGGTTTGTACCAGTCTTCAAAATGTCCTGAAGTTCGGCATCTGTCACAGTCAAGCCAAGCTTGCTTGCTTCCTCTGCCACAATTTTGTTCTGGACGTATGTATTCCACACCATGTCCTTCACTTGATTCATCTGCTCCTCAGGGAGATTGTCTTGTCCCTGCTGCATCTTAATAACTTCAGTGTACTCGTCAACGAGCTTCTGGAAATCTTGCACGCTGACTTTGTCGCCTAACACCTCACCGACTTGCTGACGTTCATTGTTCTTTGCAGAATCACATGAACGGAAAGCTTCCTCGGCAATGAATGCGAAGAGGCCAAAACTGATAATACCTACCAGAATGACACCTCTTTTTCTAATTTTTCCTAATGCTGCCATTACGTTTTTAAATTTATTATTTTATTTTCTTTTTTTCATCTATATCCTTTATAGTCAGCAGGCATACAGCCCACTTTCCACAAATTGCCTACAAAAATACAAAGAAAATCGGAAATAAGGGAATTTTTTGATAGCTTTTTTAGCTGAACCTATCAAAAACAGCAAAAAACATAAATAAAAACGCACTTATAAACCCCTATAAGTGCGTTTATTATCAAAATACGAGCGTTTTATTCCATAAGGTGCAAACGCACCAATTCAATTTTACGAGAAGTCGATTTGATGATTTTAAACTCATATTTACCAACACGAATCACTTCATTCAGCTTTGGAAAGCTCTGATACTCATGCAATATAAGACCACCCACTGTCATATACTCGTCACTCTCTGGCAAATCCAAATCAAATCGTTCATTCACCTTGTCGATTTCCAAACGAGCCGACAACAAATAGTCACCATCTTCTGTCTTCTTTGCTACATACTTAGAAGAGTCGTGCTCATCTTCTATATCGCCAAAGATTTCTTCCACAATATCCTCCAGACTTACCAATCCGCTTGTTCCACCAAATTCATCTACCACCACCCCGAGCGACTTTTTCTGTTGCAAGAAAAGACGCATCAGCTTTTGGGCCTGCATAGTCTCTGGAACAAACGGCAAAGTACGTACATGATCCTGCCATTTCACTGGATTATGAAACATTTCAGAGCTATGGATATAACCAATGATATGATCAATATCTTCCCTATAGACGATAATTTTAGAATTGCCACTCTCCACAAACTTCTGTCTCAAGTCGTTCAGGCTTGCAGTTACTTCAACTGCCTGAATTTCAGTACGTGGAACCATACAATCTCTCACCTTGGTATCCGAGAAATCCAAGGCATTCTGGAAAATTTTTACTTCGTCGTTGATCTCCTCATCGCTCTTTGCATTGTCAATACTCGACTGTACGAGATAGTCAAGGTCCACCTTCGAGAAGCCTTCATCTCCCGTCTCGGCATCCATCTTCATACCTACCATGCGCAGCAAAATCTTGCTAAGGAAAGTACTAAACTTACTGATAGGCCACAATACGACATAGCAAAGGAAAGCTATCGGACTAAATATTGACAACAAACGATTCGGATTCGCCTTAAACAAGGTCTTTGGCAAAAACTCACCAGTAAAAAGCACAATCAATGTAGATAACACAGTGTCAGCTGGCACCGTAAAACCAGCATCCATCCCTACGAAAATGGTATTGTCGAAAAGCCTTGCTATCAAAATGCCATAAATGACCAAGGCTATGTTATTACCCACCAACATGGTGCTAACAAAGCCATTGGGATGATTATAGAACAGCGACAACAAACGTTGCGTAAGCCCATTTTTCTCCTTATCCATCTCTGCCAACATACGATTGGACGAGACGAAGGCTATCTCCATTCCACTAAAGAATGCAGAAAAGACCATCGTTATAAGAATACCCACAATCAGGCTTAGCCCTATATCTTCCATTTTTATCTATTTTAATGCATAATCGGAATGGTAGTTGCCCTCGTAGGAGTAGCCTGCTGTCGGATAGAACTCTTGACAGAATCAGGTTTCGAGCTAAGAGTATCGCCACTTGTACCAGCAATATCGCCCTTCTCAAAGCTACCTTTCGAATTACTTACATAATATCTTGTCATCTTCTCATCACTCCAGAAATGAGAACCCTGAAGAGTACGCTCCGGAGTTACGAGCTTGCTAAATACATTACTAGACAGTTCGTGCTTATTCTCATCCCAAATCAACTGTTCGCTTGAGAAACGAAGTCCATCTTTGGTAAGTACTCTCACCCTACCATACAACTTCCACACACGCAACTGGTCGAAATAATAGGCCGTATCACACTGGATATAGCTATTAATATGAAATTTCTCATCAAATTGTTCCAAGAAAAGTCCCTTATCAAAGGTCCACTTCGACGGATTGCGATTCGTATTTACCTCCCATCGTTCTGTTACGATGCGATATTTTATGACACCTGAATCGCTAATCAAAGTATTCACACCATAAGAGGTCATCATGGCAACCGAGTCTTGCGCACGTATGGCAGGAGCAGTATGCTCCACTTGCTCCTGGCAAGCCACCAACAGCAAGAACGCAAACATACCTAATATAATCCTTTTACTTCTATACATTATATATATAAGGGAGATTACTGCATCTTCCACTTCTTAAACCAATCCTCATTGAATGTAAAGCCAATGTTGATGCGGAAAGTATTCTCTTTGATAAGGTCCTTGGCAGAACTCTTCACCCACTGTCCACTGATATTGAGGAACGAACGATTGTTGTATGAATTGACAATTGGAATGCCAAAACCTGCACTCACGGAGAGTTCCTTTGGTCCATCATAACCGTTTACTTTATAATAAGGTGTGGCATAACTAGCACCTGCACGATACTGCACACGCTTGAAGAAGGCACGACTACGTTCACCATAGCAATACTGCAAACCGACATTCAACTTAGAACGGTCTTGGTAAATACCTTTACGCAACACATAACTTCCCTGACCATTATTATCCTCAAAGGAAGGATAGCCCAAGCTTCCCCATTTCTGCAAACTATAATCCACACCAACCTTCCATTGGTTATTGTGATTCCACATCAAACCTACACCAAACATATCTGGCAATTCTATAGCCTTGGCAATAGAGTAAGACAAGGTGTCCGTTGTACTAGTCTGTGTATTAGCTGAAACAATGTTCATATCTGCCGAAGCGCCGAGGTTATGACCAGGAGAATAAGTCACACCCACTGTCAGCCAATCGTGTTTCATAATTTGATGAGTGTATTGCACACCCAAATCCACCTTATAGCTGTTCACTTGAGTTGAATACGTACGAGTCAACGTTTTATAATAAGCATTACTATAGCTATTGGCTATATACCTAGTATAGTTTCCCCACACATAAGACACATTGGCACCTACAGACAAGCCCTTGAATGGAGCCCAACCAGCACCTACATAAACTTGATGAATACCACCCTCACCATTATATGTATTGGTATAATACACACCTTCGTCACTACCATTCACCCAATCAGAAGAAGAGTAATTATAGCCCACATTGGTAAAAGGAATCACACCAAAGCTAACACCTAAGTTGCGACACGCACGAAAACCTGCCACTACGTACTCAAAATTAGAGTTATTGGCATTCTTCTTCACACCATTCTCCTCGAAGTTGGTCACTTGACCAGAAATCCCCGCATCAAAGATGAACGTCAGCGAGTCGAGAGAAGAATAAGATGCAGGGTTGAGATAGTTGACCTGATTGTGCTCATGAAAGCCGAGGCCCACTCCATTCATGCCACGATTGAAGCCAGAAGTCTGGTCTGACAACACACCAAGACCATACTGGCTATATGGAGAATTAGTACCACTCTGGGCGTTTGCCAACAAAGCCGAGCCCAGCAATAGAGTTGCTAAAAAAAGCTTTTTCATTCTATGATAATCGTTCAAAATTATATTCAGAGTGCAAAAGTATTGAAAATTTTCGAGAAAAAAGAAGGATAATCCAAAATAATAAGGTATTTTTGCATCGTGAAACGTTTTAAGCATATTTTCAGGGCCTTTTCCGTCGTTTTGTTAATCATTTTAACGACTAAGGCTGTAGCACAGGACTTCAAGGTCAATTCGACCAACGATATTACCGTGCAGAACAATCGTATCAATGAGGAAGCCTTGGAATGGCTTGACTCGGTGGATATTTCACTTCTGACTTGCGGACCAGGTCAAGAGGTGTGGTCGTATTATGGGCATACGGCTCTTCGCATCCAAGACAAGGTGCATGGAACCGACATAGCTGTCAATTGGGGCATGTTCAGTTTCCGACAAGACTTTTTCATTCTTCGCTTCGTTTTTGGTTTGACCGATTACCAGATAGGCATATTTCCGATGAGCGACTTCATCGCTGAGTATGCAAGTGAAGGCAGATGGGTGAGACAACAAATCATCTTTCTCTCTCGTCAGGAGAAATTAGACATTCTCCATGCCATTGATGCTAATTATGAGCCAGCCAACCGCATGTATCGCTACAATTTCTTCTTTGATAATTGTACGACGCGTGCAAGGGACATGATCATCCATCATCTGGCCATCAACGATACCGACTTCAAGAATGTGCACACACAATCCACTTATCGTCAAGAAATACACCGATGGAATGAGAATCATCGCTGGGCTCGTTTCGGCAACGACTTGCTCTTGGGTTATTTGGCAGACCGTCCTATTAACAAGCAAGAGTGGGAATTTCTGCCCGACAACCTCAGCAAAGACTTTGAGACAGAAGCAAGGAAAGACACAACTAAGCAAACCCATTACGTTGGTGTCTATCCACAGAAGCCAAGATACATCAAGTTTGTGGACACGACTTTCTATGTCATCCCTCCACAAGCCGAGGTCGTGAAGTCAGAAAGCATAACTCCACGCATGGTATTCCTATGTTTTGCCCTACTTATCTGTGTGCTTTGCGGAGTGGAAATCTACAAGAAGAAAAACTTTTGGTGGTTGGACACCACCCTACTCACTCTCACGGGACTACCAGGAGTCATCCTATTAGCCATGATTTTCTCGCAACATCCTACCGTGCAAATCAACTTTCAAATGTTGCTTCTCAACCCACTCAACCTCATCTTCGTATGGAAGGTTAGCAAAAAGCTAAGGAAAGGCAGCATGCATTGGTACTACAATGTATGGGGAGCCTTGCTCCTCATCGCCCTTTTCATGCAGATTTGGCAGAGCTATGCAGAGGGCATGGGCATTTTGGCACTATCTTTGTTAATTAGATACTCAGTTCGTTCAACTTTGTTTGATCTCAAGAAATATATAAAAAAGAAATAAATGATGGTTAATCGATATATCACCGCCCTATTGGTTGTCCTAGCAGCAACAGGCATGGAAGCGCAGACTTATCAGCAGGCACTGAAGTTTGCGCTCACAGATATATCCTACGATGAATTCATCCAGCAACCGGAGGCAAAGGCATTGGAGGAAGACATCCTCTATGCCCTAAAAGCCATCAAGCAAGCCTCCGAAGATGAAAGCATCGCAGAGCACCATCATTCCCTGTCGGCAGCACTTATTGCTGACACCTCTGCCATTCTGTCAGAAATTCATCCACATATTTGTTTTTATTGCCATACTGGGCACAAGTACAGAGCCCCATATGGCAGCATTGTTATTCGAGGACCAGATGCATAATTCATCAGATTACATGGAGTAATTATTCATCGGATTACACGGAGAAACCCGATGAATAAAACAATAAAGCCCCATAAAAAGCGGTTTTATGCCAAAACATTGCTGATTTACAGATATTTTTTGTATTTTTGCAAACTAATAGAAATTACATCGAATAATAATAAAAATAAATATACAATGAACTTTAACAAAATTCTTCAGTCATTGTTTGGCAACAAGTCAACTCGCGATATGAAGTTGATTCAGCCAATCGTAGAAAAGATCAAGGCAGAATATCCTAAGATGAATGCCTTGAGCAATGACGAACTTCGTGCAAAAACAAAAGAACTCCAGAAGTACGTACAAGAGTACGTCAAAGAGGAAAAAGCAAAAATTGCAGAACTCAAGGCTAAGATTGAAGATACTCCTATCGATGAACGTGAAGGAATCTTCAATCAGATTGACAAGCTAGAGAAAGAGGTACTCGACAAATTGGAAGTTGCCCTCAACGAGGTATTACCTCAGGTATTCGCCATCGTAAAGGATACAGCGCGCCGTTTCGCAGAGAACGAGGAGACAATTGTTACCGCTACAGATTTCGACCGTGAGCTGGCAGCAGATCCACACAACGATTTCATTACTATTGATGGCGACAAGGCTATCTATCATAATCATTGGACTGCCGGAGGCAATGACATGAAGTGGGAAATGATTCACTATGACGTGCAGCTCTTCGGTGGTGTTGTTCTTCACCAAGGTAAGATTGCCGAGATGGCTACTGGTGAAGGTAAGACACTCGTTGGTACAACCCCTATTTTCTTGAACGCCTTAACAGGTAATGGTGTTCACGTCGTAACCGTGAACGACTACTTGGCTAAGCGTGACTCAGAGTGGATGGGACCTCTTTATATGTTCCATGGTCTTTCAGTTGATTGCATCGACAAACATCGTCCTAATTCCGATGCTCGTCGCAAGGCATATATGGCAGACATCACATTCGGTACCAACAACGAGTTTGGTTTCGACTATTTGCGTGATAACATGGCTACTAGTCCAGCTGACCTGGTACAGCGCCAGCATAACTTCGCCATCGTGGATGAGGTTGACTCTGTATTGATTGATGATGCTCGTACTCCATTGATTATCTCTGGTCCAATTCCTAAGGGTGACGACCAGATGTTTGAGCAATACCAGCCATTGGTAGAGAAACTCTACGAAGTACAACGCAAGCAGGCTACCGAATTGCTCGCCGAGGCTAAGCAGAAAATCAATGAAGGTTTGAAGACTAAGGACCAGAAGACTCTTGAAGATGGTTTCTTGGCACTCTATCGCTCTTACAAGGCATTGCCTAAGAACAAGCCTTTGATCAAGTATCTCTCAGAGGAAGGTATCAAGGCTGGTATGCTGAAGACTGAAGAGTACTACATGGCAAACAACAACCGTGAGATGCCTAAGGCTACCGCTCCATTATACTTCGTTGTTGATGAGAAATTAAATTCTGCCGACCTTACCGATAAGGGTACAGAATGGTTGGCTAAGCAGGTAAACGACAAGGAACTCTTCGTATTGCCTGACATCACTACAGAGTTGAGCGAACTGGAGGCTCGTACAGACCTCACCGATCAGGAGCGTCTCGACATCAAGGATGAGAAGTTGGCTCACTATGGTGTACAGAGCGAGCGTGTTCACACCTTGCAGCAGTTGTTGAAAGCTTACACCATGTTCAATAAGGACGATGAATACGTTGTTATGGATGGCGAGGTGAAGATTGTCGATGAGCAGACAGGCCGTATCATGGAGGGTCGTCGTTGGAGTGATGGCTTGCACCAGGCTATTGAGGCTAAGGAGCACGTGAAGGTAGAGGCTGCTACTCAAACATTCGCAACAATTACTCTTCAGAACTATTTCCGTATGTACCACAAGCTCTCTGGTATGACCGGTACTGCTAGCACTGAGGCAGGTGAGTTCTGGGACATCTATAAGCTTGATGTTGTAGAGATTCCAACCAATCGTCCTATTGCACGTATCGATATGGACGACCGTGTCTATAAGACCGCTCGTGAGAAATATCGTGCCGTTATCGACGAGATTGAGGCTATGCGTAATGCAGGTCGCCCAGTCTTGGTAGGTACTACATCTGTAGAAATCTCAGAGTTGTTGAGCAAGATGCTGAAGATGCGCAACATTCCTCATAATGTATTGAATGCTAAGTTGCACCAGCAGGAGGCTCAGATTGTTGCCGAGGCAGGTCGTTCAACCAATGGTAAGGGTGCCGTAACCATTGCTACCAACATGGCAGGTCGTGGTACCGATATCAAGTTGACTCCAGAAGTTAAGGCTGCAGGTGGTCTTGCTATTATCGGTACAGAGCGTCATGAGAGCCGTCGTGTTGACCGTCAGTTGCGTGGTCGTGCTGGTCGTCAGGGTGACCCAGGTTCTTCTGTATTCTATGTATCATTGGAAGATAAATTGATGCGTCTCTTTGCTAGCGAACGTATCGCTAAGGTAATGGACCGTCTTGGTTTCGAGGATGGTGAGCGTATCGAAAGCCCAATGATCAGCAAGAGTATCGAGCGTGCACAGCGCAAGGTAGAGGAAAATAACTTCGGTATCCGTAAGCACCTCTTGGAGTATGATGACGTGATGAACCGTCAGC
>CAVKNU010000028.1:5813-23335 GCA_963657465.1 Lachnospiraceae bacterium | reverse complement strand
TCTCTTCTTTGCGCCGGAATTAGTCTTTACTTTTGGCATTTTTACTTTTAATTTTAATTGTTATTTAATTAATGGATGGCAACGCATATACCACGGCGTTACGCATCTCTTTTCTTTCTTTATCCTACGGAAATTAAACGGAGATTAATCCTCGTTCTGTTCTGCGAGCTTCTTCAAGGCATCGCCGCCCTTAGCATTGGCGAGCAAGCCATTCTTCTCTGCATTAGCCTCACGCTCTGCATTTGCAGCAGCCTTAGCCTCAGCCTCACGCTTCTCACGGTCCATCTTCTGCTGGCTCTTCTTTGCAACACCAGCCTTCTTAGGACTCATATAGAGGAACATCTTTTTACCCTCCAACTTAGGCATTTGCTCTACCTTACCATATTCCTCCAAATCATTGGCGAAACGGAGAAGAAGAACTTCACCCTGCTCTTTAAAGAGGATTGAGCGACCACGGAAGAACACGTATGCACGAACCTTGTTTCCTTCGTTGAGGAATTCCATGGCATGCTTGAGCTTGAACTGGTAGTCGTGCTCATCTGTCTGAGGTCCGAAACGGATTTCCTTAGTCTCCACCTTCACCTGCTTCTGCTTCATTTCCTTAGCATGTTTCTTCTGTTGGTAAAGGAATTTAGAATAGTCAACTATACGGCAAACTGGTGGCTGTGCATTTGGAGATATCTCTACGAGGTCAACTCCCTGCTGGCGAGCCAAGTCAAGGGCTTTACGTGTAGGCATCACTTCTGCTCCGCCATCACTTACTACTCTCACTTCACGTACGCGTATCTGTTCGTTTACGCGGTACTGATTTTTCATTTTGTCATTTTTCATTCACTATTCTATGTTGTCTATTTTTTATTAAACGGCTGCAAAGTTACAACTTTTCTTTGAAACTGCCAAATTTTCAAATGGTTATTTTTGTTTTAAGTCTCATTATTTTATTATCATACGGAACTTAGACAGATTTTAAACGGCTCAGGACATTTTCTATATAAAAGACTTAGCATTTAATAGAAACGAGCCAAACGTTTAAAATAGAATTCCTTACGACCAAAATTCATAAGGAAGCCAACCTTAATACCTGTTGCTTTCAGATAATTAATGAGTTGAGCTTCATACACAGAGTCCATTTCTGTTACAGCCTTTAATTCCAATATCACCTTATTATCTATTACAAAATCTGCCACATATTTACAATCCAACTTTTTGCCATGATAATAAATATCCAATTGTTTCTCTCTTTCGAAAGGTATTCCAGATTCCATAAGGGAGACAGCTAAAGCTTCTTGATATACTTTTTCAAAGAATCCACAGCCAAGCTCTTTATGTACCATAAAAGCTACCTTTAAAATTTTGTCAGTTAAATCTTGGTACAATATCATAATAATGTTTTTAAAGATAAAGTCTATAATATAAGGAAAAAGAATCTGTATAAATTCCGTTTAAATTCCGTATGATAAAAAAACTCCCGCAGACTTCACATTACGTGATAAAAATCTGCGTAATTCTGCGAAATCTGCGAGAGAATAAAATATATCAATCAGCGGGAGATTACTCCTCTGCTACCTTCAACTGCTCAGCAACCTCTTCATTGATGCGCTTAGCAAACTCTTCCATCTTCATCTGAGCCTGCTCGCCACCACCTTGCTTGCGCATTGAAACAAGACCTTCGGCTGCCTCTTTCTCACCAACGATGACCATGTAAGGAACACGTTTCAACTCGTTGTCACGAATCTTGCGACCAATCTTCTCGTTACGATCATCGATGAGAGCACGTACACCCTGCTTGTCAAGATACTGACGTACCTGCTGAGCATACTCATTATACTTCTCTGAGATAGGAAGGATAGCTACCTGATCTGGAGTCAACCACAATGGGAAGTGACCAGCGGTGTGCTCAATCAATACGGCTGTGAAACGCTCCAATGAACCGAATGGTGCACGGTGAATCATCACAGGAGTCTTCTTAGAGTTGTCCTCTGCGGTATATTCCAACTTGAAGCGCTCAGGCAAGTTGTAGTCCACCTGGATGGTACCCAACTGCCAACGACGGCCGATGGCATCCTTTACCATGAAGTCGAGCTTAGGACCATAGAAGGCAGCCTCGCCAACCTCCTCACGGGTCTCCAATCCCTTCTCCTTGCAAGCCTCACGGATAGCGTTCTCACTCTCTGCCCAAATCTCCTCAGAACCGATATACTTCTCGGTATCCTTAGGATCGTGGAGAGAAATCTGTGCCTCATAGTTCTCGAAACCGAAAATCTTGAACACCTTGAGGATTACGTCGATTACGTTCTCGAACTCACCCTTCACCTGGTCCTGACGAACGAAGATGTGGGCATCGTCCTGAGTAAAGGTACGTACACGAGTCAATCCGTGGAGCTCACCACTCTTCTCATAACGGAATACGGTACCGAACTCTGCAATACGCAAAGGAAGATCCTTGTAAGAACGAGGCTTGCGAGCATAAACCTCACAGTGGTGAGGACAGTTCATTGGCTTCAGCATGTATTCCTCATCCTCCTCTGGAGTGTGGATAGGCTGGAAAGCATCCTTACCATAGTGAGCATAGTGACCAGAAGTAACATAGAGGCTCTTGCCACCGATACCTGGAGTGATAACCTCCTGATAGTTGTAAGGCTTCAAGAGGCTGCGGAGCAACTCCTGAAGACGAAGACGCAACTGAGTGCCCTTTGGCAACCAGATAGGAAGACCCTTACCTACACGCTCAGAGAACATGAAGAGTTCCATCTCCTTACCAATCTTACGGTGGTCACGCTTCTTAGCCTCCTCCAACATTACCAAGTACTCATCGAGCATCTTCTTCTTAGGGAAGCTGATACCATAGATACGAGTCATCTGCTCACGCTTAGCATCACCGCGCCAGAAAGCACCAGCCACACTTGTAATCTTCACAGCCTTGATAAGACCAGTGTTCATCAAGTGAGGACCACGGCAGAGGTCGGTAAAATTGCCCTGGGTATATGTAGAGATGGTGCCATCTTCCAAGTCCTGCTCAATGTGCTCGCACTTGTAGGTCTGACCGTCAGCCTTGAACTCAGCAAGCGCATCAGCCTTAGAAATATCCTTGCGAACCACAGGCTCGTTCTTCTTGGCAAGTTCCATCATCTTTGCCTCAATCTTGGCGAAATCATTCTCTGAGATTACCTGACCTTCTGCAGGCATTACATCATAGAAGAATCCACTCTCTACTGCTGGACCGAAACCAAACTGAATGCCTGGGTACAACTCCTGAAGAGCCTCAGCAAGCAAGTGGGCAGATGTGTGCCAGAATGTGTGCTTACCCTGCTCATCCTCAAACTTATAGAGTTCTACACTAGCATCCTCATTGATAGGACGGTTCAGTTCTACAGTCTCACCATTGACACCGCAAGATACAACGTTGCGAGCGAGAGCCGGTGAGATGCTCTCGGCGATTTGTAAACCAGTTACGCCCTGTTCATACTCACGAACAGATCCATCTGGGAATGTGATTTTTACCATAACAACTTAGTATTTTTATTAAATCGAATGCAAAAGTAATATTTCTTTTTGTAACTAGCGAAGAAAATGGTATTATTTTTTCAAAACTTAACTTATACCTTATTATATATAGAAGAATCCAAGACGTACGCAGCAAAGAGCATAAACTTTCATGATATATACAGCAAAACTTACACTTTGCAAAAATTTTAGCACTTTTCAAGCAAAACGTTTTGTCACATTGAAAGTTTTTCGTACTTTTGCGCCCGTATTAGCGACAAAGTGTAATTTCAGAATAAAAAAAAGAGGAAATGGCAACACCAAAAATTCTTATCATTTATACAGGTGGCACGATTGGCATGGGAAAAGATGCCACAACAGGAGTCTTGGAACCACTGGACTTCAACCACCTTGTGTCTTCCATGCCAGAATTTCAGTTGATTGAAGCCGACATCAATGTCAGAAAGTTTGACCCACCTATCGATTCCAGCGACATGGACCCTATGGGATGGGCTGAGCTCGTAAGCATCATATCCAACAACTACAATGATTACGATGGTTTTGTCATCTTGCATGGCACCGACACCATGGCTTACACAGCCTCTGCCCTTTCTTTCATGATGCAAAACCTTACGAAGCCTGTTATCTTAACAGGTAGCCAGTTGCCTATCGGTGAACTTCGCACAGATGGTAAGGAGAACATGATGACAGCCATAGAGATTGCTTCTCTCAAGAACGAGGAAGGAAGACCGATGGTACCAGAAGTTTGCATTTTCTTTAATGGCAAATTGTTGCGTGGCAACCGTGCCACCAAGATTAACGCCGAGGGATTCCACGCTTTCGATTCGTTCAATCATCCACACTTGTGTGATGTCGGCATCAACTTCCAGTTCCACGACCATCACATATTAACTCCTAACTACGACAAGCCAATGGTTCCTCATCTCAAGATGGACCCAAATGTTATCGTGTTCAGCCTCTTCCCTGGCATCCAAGACAACATTGTTCGCCATGTGCTTGAGTCACCATCCCTGCGAGGCATCGTGATGCGTACTTATGGTTCAGGAAATGCGCCACATGCACCTTGGATTATGCGACTACTCGACCAAGCTGCTCACAGAGGCGTCAACATCGTCAATATCAGCCAATGCCTTACAGGAAGCGTGGAGATGGAAAGATATGGAGCGGGATTTCAATTAAAACTGTCACACGTAATCAGTGGACACGATAGTACGGTAGAAGCTGCGGTAACCAAACTGATGCATCTACAAGGCAGATACACTGACAATCGTATCGTAAGAGAAAAATTAGAATTGTCGCTTGCCGGTGAAATTACCGTTTAGAAAAGAATAATAAAAGTGTATCCCACTTCTTTGAATTCAACTAGAATGATTTGAATCAAGAAATGGGATACACTTTTTTATTTACATCATCCAAATTCTGGATTTTATTTTTTCATACAATTATTCTTTAGTGCTTTCCGCAACATCCACCTTCGTGATGATGCTGAATACCACCTTCTACAGCTTGATGCTGATCACGAAGCAAGTCATTGACAGTCTTCACAGGATTGAATGTACCCAATGGAACTTCTACAAAGACAGTATTCCAATCGCTCATCGCACCATTCCACAAGCCAGGCAACTCAAGTGCCTTCAAATCCTTACCATTCTTGCTCTTGCTGCTGATGAAACCTGTGCTAGGATCCACATACTTAGGCAAATCAAAGGCATTGCCCTTGTAATCCTTGGTTGCGCAAACCAAATCCACAGGATTGAAGTGGGTACCCTGAGTAAACATCTTCATGTATTCCTCATTATTCTTATCAATTTGTGAGCTCTCAAGAATTTGCAAGCTGACAGTTCCATCACTATTATAAGTAAGGAATGGACCACCACCAGGCTCACCCACGTTCTTTACAACACCACAAACACGCATTGGACGATTCAACTTCTTGCGGAGATAGATAACGAGTTCGGCATCCTCCAGCTCCTTGATGTCAGCCTTGCGACAGCAGAGGTCACGCTGCACGAATCGGATAATCTCTTCCAACTTGGCATGATTGTACTGACCAGAGTCCAACACCTCCAAATATTCGAAAGCCTTCTTCTGAAGAGTAACCAACACACCAGCAATCACCTGCTTGTAGGTCACAGTCTCATCCTTCAAACGATCAGGTACTACATTATCGATATTTTTGATAAATACTACGTCAGCATCAATCTCATTCAAGTTTTCTATCAAAGCACCATGTCCTCCTGGACGGAACAACAAAGAACCATCCTCATTGCGGAATGGAGTATTGTCAGGATTGGCAGCGATGGTATCTGTGCTAGGCTTCTGCTCTGAGAAAGAGATGTTATATTTCACACCATAACGCTCTGCATACTTATCAGCCTTCTCTGCCACCATCTTCTTGAACAATTCCAAGTGATCGTGAGATACAGTGAAATGAACATTGGCCTCACCATTGCTGCTTGCATAGAGCGCAGCCTCCACCAAGTGTTCCTCCATAGGAGTGCGCACCTCATTCTCATACTCATGGAACTGAAGCAAGCCCTTAGGCAACTGACCATAGTTCAAGCCTTCTGGTTTCAGGAGATTAGCCACGATAGCCTTGTATTCGCCATTCTTGATGAGACACATGATACCCTTGCCATTATTCTCATGACACTTGTCACAGAGAGCACTACGGAAAGCAAACTTCTTGATGTGCTCAAAGAATTGCTTCTCAAAGTCGGTAGTTGGCACATCGTATGGAGCATCCAAGAATGCAAACATATTCTTGAACATACGACTGGCAGCACCTGAAGCAGGAACAAACTTCACGATGGTGTGTCCCTGAGCCTTGTAGTCATTCCAAGCCTGCTCATACTTTTTCACGTCTTCTTCAGTTGGACGCATGATGCCCTTGCCTACAGCTGCCGCTGCCTCCAATTTAAGGAAAGGGAAACCATTCTTGATTTGTTCCAACTGATGTTCGATTTGCTGTTCGCTGATACCACGAGCAGCGATTTGGGTAAGATCTTGCTGATTCATAATACCATATTTATGTTATTTTATGCTATCTATGCCACAAATTTAGTTATTTTTTCTGATAAGAGGAAATTTTTACTTGATTTTTTGTACCTTTGCATCAAATATTAACTAAGGAGGGACGAAAAATGAACGAAATATTCACATTTACCCCAGAAGAACGTGAACAAACTTTACTCATCTTAGACAGACTTAGAACTACCATCGGCAATTCTTTCAAGCCTGAAGATGAGACTCACTTACGTGAAGACATACACCACGCCTTTGAAAATCATCAAATACATCGTGATGTCTTTGGATTGAACCCAATCTTGCATGCTTTGCAAACAGCAGAAATCGCTGTCAACGAGATTGGGCTCAAACGTGACGGAGTGATAGCCATCCTCATGCAAACAAGTGTCATCGATGGTTACCAAACATTAGAAGACATTGAAAAGAAATACGGTGAAAGCGTAAGACACATCATCAGTGGTCTGTTGCGCATCCATGACTTATACAAGCGCAATCCTATCATCGAGAGTGAGAATTTCCGCAACTTACTGATTTCTTTTTCAGAAGACATGCGTGTAATCCTCATCATGATAGCCGACCGTGTGAACGTGATGCGTCAAATCCGTGACACCGACCAAGTGGAGGCCAAGCATGAGGTGAGCGAAGAAGCAAGCTATCTTTACGCTCCCCTCGCCCATAAGCTAGGCCTCTACAAGCTCAAGAGCGAATTGGAGGACTTGAGCCTCAAATACTTGGAGCACGACGCTTACTACCTCATCAAGGAGAAGCTCAATGCCACCAAAGCCTCACGTGATGCCTACATCGCCCGCTTCATCAAACCTATCCAAGAGAAACTAGACGAAGCAGGACTCAAATACCACATGAAGGGACGCACCAAGAGCATCCATTCCATCTGGCAAAAGATGAAGAAACAGAATTGTGGTTTCGAAGGCGTATATGACCTATTCGCCATTCGCATCATCTTAGATGCCCCATTGGAGAAGGAATACATGCAATGCTGGCAGGTATTCTCCATCATAACTGACATGTATCAGCCTAACCCTAAACGTATGCGCGACTGGCTCTCTGTGCCTAAGAGCAATGGATATGAGAGTTTGCACACAACCGTTTTGGGACCTGAGAACAAATGGGTGGAAGTACAGATACGTACGGAACGTATGGACGAGATTGCCGAACATGGTCTTGCAGCCCATTGGAGATACAAAGGTATCAAACAAGGAGAAGGAGGCATCGACGAATGGCTTGCCAACATCAGAAGTGCCTTGGAGAACAATGACGACTTGCAACTGATGGACCAGTTCAAGATGGACCTCAAGGAAGACGAAGTGTACGTATTCACTCCGAAAGGCGACTTACTCAACTTCCCAAAGGGAGCCACCGTACTCGACTTTGCCTACTACATCCATTCTCGCATCGGCAACATGTGTGTGGGCGGAAAGATAAACGGTAGAGCCGTCAGCTTCCGACATGAGTTGCATTCAGGAGACCAAGTGGAAATTCTTACCCAGAGCAACCAGAAGCCACGTCAGGAATGGCTCAACATTGTGCAAACTTCCAAGGCAAAAGCCAAGATTCGCCTAGCCTTGAAAGAAACCCAAAAGAAAGATGGCCTCTTTGCCAAGGAACTCCTGGAGCGTCGCTTCAAGAACCGCAAGCTCGAAATTGACGAGAGCACGATGGCGCGCATCATCAAGAAGATGGGCTACAAAGAGAACTCTGACTTCTACAAAGACATAGCAGAACAAAAACTGGATGTCAACACGGTCATCGAGCGATACATAGAAGAAAGAGACCACGACTTGAATCCTACCAATGCCAGTAAGCCTGCGGCGAGTGCAGCCAACTTCGAATACGAGAACCCTACAGAAGAGATGATGAAACAGAACGAAGACGTTCTGGTCATAGATGAAAACCTCAAGGGCATCGACTTCGAATTGGCACATTGTTGCCATCCGATATACGGCGACCCTATCTTCGGATTTGTTACCATCAACAAGGGTATCAAGATACATCGCATAGACTGCCCTAACGCTAAGGAATTGCGCCGCAGATTCGGTTATCGCATCGTAAAGGCCAAATGGAGCGGCAAAGGTTCATCCAAGTATGCCATCACCCTACGCATTATCGGAAACGACGACATCGGCATTGTTAGCAACATCACCAATATCATCTCCAAGGAAGACAAGTTGGTGATGAGAGGCATCAATATTTCATCCAAAGATGGCTTGTTCTCTGGCAATGTAACTGTCATGATCGACGATGCATCAAAGACGGAAACACTCATCAAAAAGCTGAGTACCGTCAAAGGAGTAAAGCAAGTTAGCAGAATTTAATCTTAAAAAACTTTAAAATATACTAGATTTCAAAATAAAATCCGTATATTTGCAATCGTGTTTTTCATAGTATTAGATTTAAGGTTAACAAGGTATGGGTCACAGCGGTGACCCTTTTTTTATTTTATCTCTTAAATTTACGATAAAGTTTCCATGCAAGTAAAGCACCATCAAAAGCCCCGGCACCAATAGACAGCAAACTATTGAGTCGCTTACCAGTGCTGGCATTTTTCGACAAAACTTCGGGCTTTGTAAACAGCGACTTCCATAACATTTTAATCTTAGCATCATCTGCCGCAATTTCCTTTTGCAGTAATTCCTTTCGCAAACGGATTTCATTCAGCGAATGATACTGCATTTGTTCTGTAGTTTCAGTCATCTTAAAAAATATTATTGCATGAGAATGCTAGCCAAAAACTTCACCAATGGTTTCTCAATCCACTGATGACGGAAAATAACAAATAATACTAATATAAATAGGTATAAACCTGCCACCATGCAAAATCCTCCAGCATTGCCCACATAGGTAGCCAAAGCATAGGCCAAGGCAAACGACAGATAGATCAAGGCTATCACCATCAATCCCACCAACACTACCGTCATCGTCAGCGCAGTGAGAAGACGTACCACCTTATCCACTACATCGAGCTTCACAAATTCCGTCTGAAGCCCGATGTAATGTTTAAGCACTTCTACAAGTTGCCCTATAGTTTCTACATTTTTATCATTAGAGAACATCATGCTTTATACTTCTGGAGCTGCGTCCTTGATGTCATCTACCAAATCTTCAACGTCTTTCTTGCTCAGCTTGATGTCATGCTTCTTGCAAAAGTCATTCACTGCGCCTGAAATCTTACTGCGTGTATCCTCACCCTTTTCTGGAGCAAAAATCAAACCAAGAGCTGTTCCTGCGATTGCGCCTCCGAGGAATGCGCCAATGTAACCTAATGTTTTCATAATTTTCCTGTTTTAATTTGTTAAACACTTTTTCTGCAACGATAATGCAAATGAGCTTCATGGAAGTTTTCTCCCATATTGCATCATGCAGGTTATCATCTGCAAATATACGAATTATTCAGTAACAAACAAGGATTTTTCTCTTAATTTTTTGTTAAAAGTGTTTTATAATCTTGATTTAACAAACTTTATGCGCCTATTATTAGCGTATTTGCAATATATTTTGTATTTTCGCAGAGAATTTCGAATTAAAATAAATAAGTTAAACAATAAACCCTTTTAAAATTATGAAGAAATTATCAGTTTTGAGCTTCGGTTTGTGTGCTGTTTTAGCACTTGCTAGTTGTGGAACATCTAAGGAAAGTGCATACAAGAAGGCTTACGAGAAAGCTCAGGCTCAGGAGGCTCAGCAGCCAACAACAGAACAAGTTGTTACACCATTGGAGACAACAACTCCATCTGAGTCAACCAACACAGAGGTTGACAATGCTACAGTTCGTCAGGAGAACGTAGATCTCATCGCAGGTTCTGGTCTTCAGAACTACAGCGTAGTCGTAGGTTCTTTCTCTTTGAAGGCTAACGCAGAAGGCCTTTATGACAAGTTGAAGAGTGCTGGTTATGACGCACAGATCGTATTCAATGGCGAGCGCAACATGTATCGCGTTGTAGCTTCTACATTCATGGACAAGGCTGGTGCCGTAAAGAGCCGCAATCAGCTCCGTGCAGGTAAATATCCAGACGCTTGGTTGCTCGTTAAGAAATAATGCGCATTTTATCTATAGATTACGGTAAGAAGCGTACCGGACTGGCAGTGACCGACCCATTGCAAATTATAGCAAATGGGTTGGCCACTGTTGCTACATCTGAGCTTTATGAATATATAGAGAAATACATAAAGCAAGAACAGGTGGAGAGGATTGTCATTGGCAAACCGATGCAACCCAATGGACAGCCAAGCGAAAACTTGGCTAGAGTGGAGAACTTTTACAATCGATGGAAAAAAGCTCACCCTGAAGTCCCAATTGAATATTACGACGAACGCTTTACTTCTGTTATCGCCCATCGAGCTATGATTGAAGGGGGAGTAAAGAAAAAAGTCAGAAAAGAAAACAAAGGTTTGGTGGATGAAATTAGTGCCACCATTATTTTACAAGATTATTTGCAATCAAGAAGATGATTTTACCTATTTATATATATGGTCAGCCTGTATTGAGAAAAACAGCTGAAGATATAACACCGGACTATCCGGAACTCAAGCAACTCATCGCTAACATGTACGAAACTCTTGATGCCAGCAATGGCGTCGGTCTTGCTGCCCCACAGATAGGTTTGGCTATCCGTGTGGTTGTTATCGACCTTGATGTACTGAGCGATGATTTCCCTGAATACAAGGGATTCCGCAAAGCTTTCATCAATGCCCACATCTTGGAATATGACGAAGACAGCAAGAAGGAATCGCTCGAGGAAGGTTGCTTGTCCATACCAGGTATCTCTGAAAAGGTTAACCGCCCTACTCGCATCCACGTGAAATATTTGGATGAGGAATTGCAAGAGCACGACGAATGGGTGGAAGGATACTTAGCTCGTGTCATGCAGCATGAGTTCGACCACTTGGAAGGAACGATGTTCGTAGATAGAGTTTCCCCTCTTCGCAAGAACATGATTGCAGGCAAGCTCAAGAACATCATCAAGGGAAAATTCCGCTGTGCTTATCGCACAAAGATTCGTCACTAATCATTTGGTGACGAAACACATTTGCATTCAATAGGTCATTTTTTTAGTTAGATAGCTTTGCAAAAAAGGTATGAAGAAAAGGATATTTGTATTTGCAATCCTCATGCTGTCGCTGATTTCCGCATCAGCACAGTATAGGGTTGACCGTCTTGTCACTGCGGGTCGTAGCGCCCTATACTATGAAGATTTTGTTCTTTCCATCAAATACTTCAACTTGGCTATTGGCGCCAAGCCTTATCTCTATGAGCCTTGGTATTATCGCAGTGTCGCAAAATTCAATCTAGACGACTATCTGGGAGCAGAGACTGATGCCACCGAAGCATTGCATCTCAATCCTTACATCAACGACATCTACGATCTCCGTGCCATCTGTCGAATCCGACAAGATAAATACGAAGATGCCATTGCCGACTATAATGCCGCTATCCGGTTGGAGCCACGCAATCGCAACTATTGGTTCAATCGTGCGCTCTGCATGATGCAAGACAAGAAATACGACACTGCACTCTCACAGCTCGATTCCATCATCAGCCAATGGAAGGATTATTCTAACGCTTATTCCCTCAAGGCTGAGGTCTATCTACAGAAAAAAGATACTGTAAATGCTGAGAAATGGTTGGATAAGAGTTTGCAAATCAATCCATACGACGGAGATGCATGGACCACACGTGCTTACATGGCATTGGCTCGCAGAGAATGGAAGACAGCAGACGAGGCATTGACCAAATCGCTGCATTTCAAGCCCAACAATGTCAACAGCTACATCAATCGTGCTTTGGCTCGCATCAACCTCAATAATTTGAGAGGAGCCATGAGTGACTATGACAATGCGCTCGACTTGGACCCAAACAATTTCCTGGCTCACTACAACCGTGGCTTGATGCGTGTGCAACTGGGTGACGACAACCGAGCCATCAACGACTTCGACTTTGTCATCAAGATGGAGCCAAAGAATTTCATGGCGATATTCAATCGTGCCTTGCTCCACGACAAGACGGGCAATTTGCGTGCAGCCATCAAGGATTATACGACCGTCATCAATCAATTTCCTAACTTCTGGACGGGTCTATCCTATCGTGCCAAATGTTATCGCCGTCTCGGTATGACAGCAAAGGCTGAGATGGACGAATTCCGTATCTTCAAGGCGCAGATGGACAAACATCTGGGCATACAACCAAGATGGAGCGCCAAGACCAAGAAGGAAATGCGTAAACGCTCGGAAGTTGACCCGAATAAGTTTGCCAGCCTTGTGGTAGAAGACGAACCTAAGTATGAGCATGAATACAAGAGCGAGTATCGTGGTAGAGTACAAAACAGAGTGGTCGAAACCGCTTACTTGCCGATGTATCAGTTGTCTTATTTCCCTAATGCACAAAACATCAGCGGTGTCCAGGCATTTGACAAAGACGTGGAGACATTCAATCAGAAGTCAAAGGACAACAAGATGTATCTCGTATGTAGCAAGGAGCAATTGGACGACAACCGTTCTATGCAGATATTCTCTCTGATTGACAAATTGTCTGCCGACCTGAGCGTTGCGAAAGACGACAACAGCAAGAAGAACATCCTCATGCACCGTGCCGTTGCCCATGCCGTACTGCGCGACTTCGAGGCTGCCATCAGCGATTTCACCGACTATATCGCCCTAGACGACAAGAACGCCTTGGCTTACTGGCAACGCGCTGTATGTCAGACAGAGCTTGATGAATTCAATGTATCTGAAGGAAAAGGAATTCTCAACCTTCATTCTTCAGAAGCAGACTTCAGCGATGCCATTCGCCTGAACAGCAACAATGCTTACATCTATTACAACAGAGGTAATCTACATGCTGGAAGAAAGGAACTCTCCAAGGCTATCGACGACTACACGATTGCCCTGAAAATAGACAATCGCTTGGCAGAGGCTTATTACAACAGAGGCATAGCTAGAGCCAAGAGTGGCAACAAGAATGCTGCCATACAAGACCTGTCCAAGGCAGGAGAGCTTGGCCTATTTGATGCATATTCTGTCATCAAACGACTCAACAAGCAAAAATAAAAATAAGAAGCAAAAAAAATCATCGGATGATACGAGAAAAATAAAGCGTCGTATCATCCGATGTTTTTTATACCCCCATGTATTTTTTCACACCTCAAAAGACAGGTTGTCATAACCGAATTCAAACCCATCTGGCAATTTCCGATTTGCATCCTCATGAAATCCTATCTGATGGGTAACATGCGTAAAGTATGTTTTCTTCGCCCCAATGTGGCGAGCCACCTTGATGGCATCGTCCACCAACTGATGGCTATGGTGAGGTTTCTCAAAGCGGAGTGCATTGATAACAAGCACTTCCACTCCTTCCAAGTACTTGTATTCCTCCTCTCCCATCGTTTTCATATCCGTGATATAAGCGAAACGCCCAAAACGATAACCCAAGATAGGCATTTGATCGTGCATCACACGGATAGGCATCACCTCGATGTCACCAATCCTTAGCAACTGATGCGGTTCAAGAGTATGCAGATTGAGTTTTGGAGCACCAGGATATAAATCCTCGGGATGCCTTGGAAAGCAATAAGGCATCGTATGAGGCAAACAGCTGGTCACTATCTTGTCGCCATAGATTTGAATATCCCCATACACACAGAAAGGACGTAGGTCGTCTATACCTCCCACATGGTCGTAGTGGATATGGGTGAGGAGCACGCCATCCAACTTACGAAAAGGTACACGCAAGAGTTGCATGCGAATATCGGGACCAGCATCTATCAAGATGCGAGTATTCTCCGTCTCCACCATCGCAGCACTGCGCAAGCGATGGTCCTTGGGATTCTTGCTGCGACACACCTCACAATCACACCCCAACGCAGGAACGCCACCCGACGTACCCGTACCTAACAAAGTAACTTTCATTTCACGCTTCACTTAATATTCACTTCCGGATAGATCTTGATAGCAAACTTGGCTTCTACATCCTGCTGAATAGCCTCGCACAAGCGGATGATGTCTTCTCCCTTAGCTCCGCCACGGTTCACGAGCACAAGGGCTTGCTTGTCGTGCACCCCTGCCCGTCCAAGGCTCTTGCCTTTCCAGCCACATTGGTCTATCATCCATCCAGTCGGTATCTTCTCGTGCTCGGCATCTATCGTGTAATGAGGCATATTTGGATATAGGGCTGCCAATCGCTCGTATTGCACCTTATCTACTATCGGATTCATAAAGAAGCTACCCGCATTACCTTGCACCTTTGGATCGGGCAGTTTTGCATTTCTGATTTCTATGATCACATCACGTAGCTGTTGGGCTGTAGGCGTTTCTATCCCCTTAGCTTCCAGGGAGCTACGAATATTGCCATAATCCAAGTCAGGCTTAAATGTTTTCGACATACGATAGGTCACATGAGTCACCAAATACTTATCTCGCCACTCATACTTAAACTTGCTTTGGCGATAACTATACGCACAGTCAGCATTGTCAAAAGTCACCACTTTGCCCGTTGCTATCTCCACAGCCTCGACCTTATATATTATGTCTTTGGCTTCCACGCCATAAGCACCTATATTCTGCACGGCACTCGCCCCCACTTCACCAGGAATGATAGATAGGTTTTCCGCTCCATGATAACCATGCTCCACCGCATAAGCCACCACGTCGTCAAATACCTCTCCACTGCCACAGGTCAAGAAGACTGAGTCTGCATCCTCCTTCGCTTCGATTCCCTTGATGGCAGAGTGCAACACCGTACCTTCATAATCACCTGTAAGCAAAAGATTGCTTCCTCCACCCAAGATGAGCAACGGCTGATCGTCTGCCGTCAAGGAAGCCACAACCTGTTGCGCCTCTTCCACCGAACTATATTCCAAGAATCTCTTACATTTCGCATCTATGCCAAATGTATTGTGCGTCAAGAGACTATAATTGAAAATATCTTTCATATCCTTATCATTTGTGTTAGGGGTTATTCACTGTCATCACATGTTCAGTTTGGTGAGCATCCACTTACCTCCCATACGGCGGAAAGTAAGTTGCGTCTCCAGTCCATTGGAAATACCACGAATCACGAAAATCTTTTGGTTACTTTCCATGTATTTCTGACCATATATGATATTATATATCATGCCATGAGGCAATTGAGGCGCAAATGCCGGCCACGTCTCTGGCTCAATATCACCTGTCATCGTACTGAAGTCATCATCAGGATCAGGTCCCGTAAACTTGACAGGATTGTGCAAGTGCTCCGCTTGATACAAAGAATCGGTGGCAAAAAGTCCATAAAATTTCAAGAAACTAGCGTTCATATTCGCATACATCGGCTTGTAGTTGATAGATGTCATCAACCATTGACCATCGATGCGATTGAACAAGAACTGTTGCACCATTTTCTTCGCATAGAACACCTTTTCTATGACCACATGGTCTATCGTGGTATCTTTCACCAGATTCATTTGCTTCTGGTTGTCAAAAATCAGCGTGTAATATTCCTGTCGCATAAAGAAATGCTCCATCTTCCATTGTTTTTTCTCTATTTGCTTGACCAACTTTCCATCACGATACACAGGCAGAGGGAAATGAATGCGACGCAACTGAAGCTTGCGGTTGGCTGCGAAGTTAAACACAAAGTCATCAAACAGCTCATCAGCCGCTTTAGGCATAGGCGTCTCCGCAATCAACTTTTCAGTCGAATCTACCGTCTGTGTATCCATCACAGCCGTGTCAACAATCGTAGAGTCAATTACCGGAGCTGGCTTTTTGTTCGTGCATCCAATCGAGGAGAAACATACAATAGTAAGCACTGCCAACAACACTGTTATAAAAGAAAGTTTTTTCATAAACCTATAAAATTTCTCAAATTTTCCATGCAAAAGTACAACTTTCTTTTGAGATATTTCATATTTTGAGCAAAAAATATTATCTTTGCACGCAAAATAGACAAATTAAAGATATGTTATTAGAAAAAATAGAAGAACTCTTGAAAGAAGTGAGCGCTCTTACTGCCAAAAACGCAGAAGATGTAGAGCAACTTCGCATCAAGTATCTCAGCAAAAAGGGTGAAATCAATACCCTCATGAACGACTTCCGCAATGTGGCAGCCGATCAGAAGAAAGCTGTTGGTATCAAGATCAATGAATTGAAACAAGCAGCACAAGCCAAGATCAATGGTCTGAAAGAACAGATGGAGGAAGCTGAAGCATCTAGCGACGACATCGACTTAACTCGCACAGCTTACCCTGTGGCACTTGGCACACGCCATCCTTTGACTGTTGTCAAGAACCAGATTATCGACATTTTCTCTCGCATGGGCTTCACACTCTATCATGGTCCTGAGGTGGATGACGACAAGCATGTGTTCACCATGCTCAACTTTGCAGCCGACCACCCTGCCCGTGATATGCAAGACACCTTCTTCATCGAGCAGAGCGATCCTAACGATGTAACCAAGAACATTCTCCTTCGTAGCCACACCTCTGGCGACGAGGCACACTATATGGAGACCCATGAGCCACCTATCCGTGTGCTCTGCCCTGGTCGTGTATATCGCAACGAGGCTATCAGTGCGCGTGCTCACTGTTTCTTCCATCAGGTGGAAGGTCTCTACGTTGACAAGAACGTTAGCTTCACCGACCTCAAGCAGGTGCTCCTCACATTTGCTCGTGAGATGTTTGGCGCAGACACCAAGATCCGTTTGCGTCCTAGCTACTTCCCATTCACCGAGCCTAGCGCCGAGATGGACATCTCTTGCAACATCTGTGGTGGCAAGGGTTGTAACTTCTGCAAGCACACTGGTTGGGTAGAGATCTTGGGTTGTGGTATGGTCGATCCTCACGACTTGGAGGCTTGTGGCATCGACAGCAATGTCTATACTGGCTATGCTTTCGGTATGGGTGTTGAGCGCATCACCAACTTGAAGTATCGTGTGAGCGACCTTCGTCTCTTCTCTGAGAACGACACTCGCTTCTTGCGTGAATTCGAGTCAGCCAAATAAG
>CAVKNU010000028.1:0-5680 GCA_963657465.1 Lachnospiraceae bacterium | reverse complement strand
CCAAGTTACATTATCGCTCAATAGAACATTATTTCTTGCGTCCTTTTCCAAAAAGTTCGGAATGAGAACCCAAGCGAACGAGTTCCACGACATTATTTTTCTTATCATACCATATTAAGAGGGAATCGTTTTCTACATGACACTCCATGTAGTTTTTCCAATTTCCTTTCAATGGATGTGGATCAAAATCTTCTGGAATAGGTTTACCTTCCGCTAATACCCCAACAAGCTTGAAGAGAAGCTCAACAAACTCCATGTCGTTTTTGAAACGCTTAAAGTCTTTTTTGAACTGGGTTGATTTCCTTATTTCTTTCATACCCTATTCTTCCATTGAAGTCATAAAATTCTCCAAGCTATCCGTCCGAACAACTCCTGCATCTTGACCACTTTCTACTTCGTTCATTGCAGCCAAAGTTATAGTATTAGGAACATCTTCTTGCACCAAACTATAAGGTGTAGTATCAGATGACACTATCTTTACTCCCTTCATAAGAGAAAAAATATTCTTCAACTGCTCCAATAAAGAAGAGTTCTCTATCTGTAATGTTAATTGATTCATAATTCACTACATTTAATATTTGCGAGCAAAGATACGACTTTATATCGTAATCACCAAATGTTTTTGAAGAAAAAGTAATCACTCCATATTTTCAAAACATTTTAGAGACTTACAACAAATTGCCGGCTCGGCGCTGGAGTTCGCACAGATGGTCCAAGTAAAGATTGTTGGCAAGGATCTCGGCACGAGCCTCGATAAACTGTGTCAGGAGATCAGCCAGAGAACTGGTGAAGGGAGAGGCATCAGGACCTCCTTCGGCGATGTCTTGGTCGCGCTGGATGTCCAAGAGACGGATGAGCTCAGCGAAACGAGCCTGCTGACTATCCTGCAAGGCGATGGCTATGCCAAAGATGCGCATAGCCTTGTCATACTGCATATTACGGCCTTTCTTCAGCGCATAGTAATAATACTCCGCCAAATCATACTTACGTGACAAGCGAGAAGGTGGCATGACGAGCATACCTCTCTGGCGCTCACTGAACAACTGAAAGATAGCAGTCATTACTGCCAATGATTCATTTTTTTCATTCTTACTAAAATTTTGTATTAAATAATTATATATTTATTAATACGATTAGTCGATACATTTTACGTAAGTGAATAAAAATTAATTACACATCATGAATCTAAAACTATGTTAAGGAAAGTACGATTTTTTCCCAATTTTTGGGGTTATACTGTTGTGAACCCTAGCCTTTTTGATTAACTTTGCTATCAAATTCGAACACCGAGCACTTCAAAATGGAGTGTGATGTGAAGGCTTGTCTAAAGACTTTTATATTAGACAACGCGAAAAGAAAGATAAAAGAAAGTATATCAACAACTTAGATATAGGTTTTTGGTGTATAAAAACTAGTTTTTTTGCGCAAAAGATTCACATCACAACCGCAGGGTTCACACATCAGGACTAACCATCCTAACAAAAATCTAAAAAGAAATGGAAAAAAATTCTGACATTGTGATGCCATCCATGTTTGCATCACTCCAGAGCATCGAGAGCCACCCTCTCGTGAGTAAAGAAGAACTCAAGCGTCTCATCACGCAAGACTTTCAGCTTGAGTCGTTAACCACTAGCTATCGCAAACGTCTTGAGATAAGCAAGAAATTTGCCGATGAAGTCAAACCGACGTCACCTGCCATCTGTGCTGCCCTGCAATACGACGGCCACGGCAGAACCATGGAGCACATTGCCAAAGAGGTGGGAATGCTGTCGCTCGACTACGACGACATCCCTACGGACGAGATGGAGGAAGTGTTCAAGCGCGCCACCAACACAAACCTGAGCCATGTGGTGTACAGAACCATTGGCGGGCATGGCATTCGCATCTTCGTGCTCTATGAGCGCACGACAGGTTGCACCCTCACCATCGTAGAACTCTTCGACCTCATGCTGCGCAAGGCGATGAATTTCTACAACACGTTGCTGGGATACGAAGCCGACACACAATGCACCGACATCGGGAGATTGTCGGGACTTGCCCACGACAAGGATGCCTACTTCAACTGGGAGTCGGAAAGCATGAAGCTTTCTCCCAACGAACTGAAAGTGGCATACCAACAACAGAAGTTGCCTACCGCCAACAAAGGAGGGCGTCCCAAGGGCAGCAAGACTTCCAACACTACCAACCGCACCAAATGGAGCAATCGCATACCGAGCATGGAGGAAGCTGAGCCGCAGATCATGCAGATGCTGACCTCCTGGGACAGGTCGTTTGAAAGTACCCGCCACAATGAGTACGTGACGAGTTTCGGCTACATCTGCCTGAAATACGGCATCGACGAGAAAGAAGCGTCCGACTACGCCATCAGCCACTTCTCACAAGACTATCCCAACACCGCCCACGTGATGCGCTCCATCTATAAGCACACGAACAAGAAAGGCATCTGGCACTTTTTTCGCCACGGAGAGACGACTCCTCAACATGCTACGGTGAAACTCATCCGTCAATGGTTGGAGACGCACTACAGCTTCCACCACAACACGGTCACGGGAAAATATGAGGTGATGAGCCGACTGACCCAAGATATGAAATATCCGAGATGGACGTTCCTGGACGACAGTGTGAGCAACTCGATATGGATGGAGATGGACATGGACGGCATCCACACGACGGTGGCAAAGATGATCAGCATCATCTGTAGTGACTTCAGCGAGCCCTACGACCCATTTGAGAGCTATCTGCGAAGTCTGCCAGCCTGGGACGGAGCGACCGACTACATCCAGGAATTGGCAGCTCGCATCACGGTGGAAGAGCGCAAGGGGTATTATCATAGCCAAAAAGACTTTGAGGAATACTTCAAGAAATGGTTCACGGCGATGGTCGTGGCATGGGTGTCTCCGAGCGTGGTAAACCAGACGATGCCAGTGTTCATCGGCAGGGGCGGACTCTTCAAGACCACCTTCATGAACTACCTCCTTCCGCCACAGCTCCGCGACTACTACGTCAACGACTCCACCGCCAACTATCTCGACAAGGACTTCATGGAAGCCTTCGCCAGCAAGGGGTTGATTTGCCTGGACGAGTTTGACGCCGTGTATGGCAGAAACCTCAGTGCCTTCAAGAGCAACATGACCAAGTTGAAGTTTTCCGTGCGCCTGCCTTACGACAAGTTTCGTTCCGAGTTGCTTCACCATAGTTCGGTGAGTGGCACGAGCAATGTGCAGCACGTGATTACCGATGTGGAGAATCGCCGTTTCTCGCCGTGGCTGATCAAAAAGATCATCAGTCCATTGGAGAAGCCTTTCAATTACGAAGGCATCTATTCGCAAGCCTTGGCATTAGGCCAGTCGGTGAGCAAGGGCAAGAGACGTGCCGACGGATGGGTGTATTGGACCACGGATGATGACATCGAGAAGATGCGGAGCCATAACCGTCTCTTCATGGTGGCGAATTATGCCGAGGAGCAGATTCTGCGCTATTACCGCATCCCCGACGAAAGCACGGAGCTCAGTTGCACGAAGTTTCTGACGAATGCCGAGATTCTCGACAAGATAGCCACCAATCCTGTGTTGCGCCAGAACCTGTCAAACCAAAGCATCGGCAGCGTGATGGCTCGCCTGGGATTCAAGAGCATCCACCGACGTACAGGCAACTGCTGGCATGTGGTGGAAAAGGAAGGTTTCGACATTGCGAATTATTCACGTTATGACCCAACGGAGATTGTCAATGACTAACAGAAGATTTTATCTAAGTCACTGAGAAAATTCGGTAAGTCACTGAGAAAATTATCTAAGTCACCGAGAGAATGGATACTAGCAAAAGAGCGATCGCTCTACAATATTTTCCCGATGCCAAGCCCACGACTGCCGAGAAGCGGTTGATGATATGGATCAACCGCTGCTCTCCCCTCGTTCGCCTCCTAGAGGCAAATGGCTATCGGAAATTTCGGAAGAATTTCACACGAAAAGAGGTGGAAATCATTTTCGACTACCTTGGAGAACCCTAAATCAACTTTTTTCAAGTTTTTTGCAAGTTTTTCAGGTCAATCTTCGCGAATCTTCAGACTGGGCAGAAAAAATGTCGTATCTTTGCATCGTGATTCAGAGAGGATTACTAAAACTAAATTAAACCTAAAACCGTATGATTTTATTCCAAGTAAAACAAAACAAGAATGAGAATTTGGCGGGAGCTTATGGCAAATTCTATGCCTATCCCGTCGTGTCGCAAACCTACAACATCGACCAGTTGGCTGAGCACATGTCTGCCCACAACACCCCATTCTCGCCAGGTGCCATCAAGGGGATGCTCACCGACATGGTGATCTGCGTACGCGAGCTTACCCTTCAGGGCATTGCGGTGAAGATCGACAACTTGGCCATCTTCTCCATCGGCATCAAGAACAAGGAGGGAGCCAAGAAAGAGGAGGAGTTCTCCGTGGCGAAGAACATCGCTGGCGTGCGTCTCCGCTCTCGTGCCACTGGCGAGTTGATGTCTGCCAACCTCAACCTCGACGCCACCTTGAAGAAGGCTACAGCCATCGTGGCGAGCAGCAGTTCTGGTTCGAGCAACACAGGAGGCACCGACACCCCATCGACGCCTGGAGGCGAGGACACTGACAACAAGGATGGCTCCGAAGACTCAGGAGGCACAGGCAGCTCTGGCAATGTCAGCATGGATTAATCCGAGGGGGATTCGCTCCCCCTACTCCCCCCTATTAAACTTATTTTAATCACCTAAAAAATTATTTATGAAAAAAGAAAATCTTAAGAAAATCATCAACTTCATCATCACGGTATTAACAGCCGTTGTCTCTTCTTTTTGCGTGCAGAGTTGCGCCACCTTGTAAGGAGAGAAGTTAGCGAACATTTTCTAAAACTAAATCTTAGCCAAATGAAAAAGAACAGAAACATTTCTTTGATTGTACTTCACTGCAGTGGCACTCGTGCGAACCATGACTTCAGCATCGATGACCTAGAGGCTTGTCACAAAGCCCGTGGCTTTCATTCCATCGGTTATCACTACTACATCACCAAGGACGGAACGTTGTATCCGGGTCGTCCGGAGCATCTTCCTGGTGCTCATGCCTATCACTATAATGCCAACAGCATTGGCATTTGTTATGAGGGCGGTTTGGATAAGGACGGTCGTCCTGCCGACACGCGTACTGAGGCGCAGTTGGTCACGCTGGAGGAGCTGCTAAAGAGTCTTTGCACCGACTATCCCGATGCTGTGATTCTTGGGCATCGGGATTTGCCTGGGGTAAAAAAGGCGTGTCCTTGCTTTGACACCAAAGCATGGCTTAAAGAGATTCATTTCCATATTTAAAACCTTTAGAAGGTTTTTCGATCTTTCCCTGGTTCAGGAGGGAGGCTTCTCGCTCTCCTCTCCTGCTCAGGGAGTTTTTTCGACCTCCCCGTCCCTCCTAGCCAGGAGGGCTCCACCTCTCACCCCAGCCCTCTCTCCTCAGGCGAGAGGGGGAAACCGCTCCTCCTCGTCGCTCTGAACCGCTACGCTCTAAGGTAGGCGGGGCATCAAAGCCCTCGCCTGTTTTTATGCGGGTGTAAACCCGCTTTGATTGAGTTACTTGCTTACTTTTTCAAGCAAGCTCTAATCAAGGCGATGTAACACTGCCTTGATTATTAATGATGTTAGGAATCAGCTTGCACCGTAGAAATAGGAT
>CAVKNU010000027.1:3241-24128 GCA_963657465.1 Lachnospiraceae bacterium | reverse complement strand
TTGCCTTAATTTCTTTTGCCAATTCATCTGAACTCATATTGAAATCAGAATCCTTCCATACTCCATAAAAGTCTGATGCTGAAACCGACTTTACCTTCGGTTTAGAAACAATGGAATTACTAAGCTTAGCTATGAGCGCAAGCTTGATGTCATCACTTAGAAACTTCAAGAGATTCCAATAATTGTTAGTTGTATTCAGTACTAAATCCATGAGCATTACTTTTTACGTTGATGCAAAAATAAGAATAATTTCTGAATTACATGCGCTTTCTTAGGATTATTTTTTGTTTTAGCTTTAAAATCCCAAGAATAGATGAAAAAGAGGAGAGGTAATTATCATTGAATCTCTTGTCATACGACTACTAGGCAAACAAACTATGACTAAAAGGTATGAACTTGTGCATTCACAAAGTGTGTCGAGTACACTCAGCAATTCAGCTGACTATACTCAGCAAAAGTGCCGACTATACTCGGCAGAGCTACTGAGTATAGTCGGCACTTTGACGAAGCGATATTTTCGTACTCACGAACTTACTTTATCAGACCAACAAACCTATATCTTACTACTTGCGGACTTATATCTTGCAACCTACGAACCTATCTATACATTTCGCAAGCGGTATAAGCGCACGTTTCCTTCCTTGATAGAAGTCAAACGAGCATCTGGCTCCTCGCACATATCATCAAGCACCTTGGAAGCATGGTAGCGAGTGACACCAAACTTGCGAATCATATCCTTCACCGTGACATAGCCTTGTTCCTCACAAATAGCCTTGATGTCAGCAAACTCCTCGTCTGCCTCCTTGGGCTGCGCTTTCACACCCCACCACTGGCGACTACAAGAAGGTCTCTTCAACAAAAACCTCTTCACAAACTCCTTGGTAGGTTGGATGTCGATGCCACAAGCTTCCACCTCATCGGCAGAAATCAAGTCACCCTCATGGTAAGTCTTTCTCCATGAGTTGCCATTCTTGTCCTTATGCTGTACCACCTTCAACTTAGGACGAATGATAAACATATCGCCCAACCTTACCTCATTGCCTTCCTCCAGGGCATGAAGTATCTCGTCTTCGGCTGTATCTATCGCCTGACTGAAGATATTGGGATTCATCACGCAATGCCGCTTCAAGCTATCCTCCATCTTCGCCATATCAATGGTTTCGTTCTTCACAAACATCGGGTGAATGATGTTCTTGCCACTCTCATCCTTGATGGGGGTAATGTGCTCCAAATAGTGGATGCTTCCTGTAGCTCTTGCCATATTCTTCGTTACTTATTAAAATTCAAAAATTACCATTTACATTCACGCCCATACTCAACACTTTTCAAACGATACTATGCAAGCATAAAGCGGAATGTTAATCATCCATTCTTGCTCCTTGTATGGAAGCATCGAAAATCTGCCCCCCTTCAATTCGGGATTATTATCGATGAATGTACGCAATGACTTCGACTTCACATTTACTTCTGCCTTGACCTCAATAGGCACTACTTTATCATGCCATTGGGTTAGAAAATCTATCTCGATCGTAGAATTATTTACCGAATGATAATACAAAGGAAGCTCCAAGGTCAACAACTGAGTAAAGACATACAATTCTGTGAATGCCCCCTTGTATTCAGAGAATATGCCATCACCTACGAGCATTGATTCCGCCGAGGTGTCAGCCATAGCTCCCATCAATCCCACATCGAGCATGAAAAGCTTGAAGGCACTTTGGTCTTCATAGAATTTCAATGGGATCTTGGGACTATTAGCCCTCGTTACCTTGTATGCCAATCCTGCGTCTATCAACCATTGGATAGCCAGTTCAAAATCGGCAGCCCTAGCACTTTTCTTGACGGCACCATAGATAAATTTTTTGTTTTCCTTAGCCAACTGGGCAGGAATACAATCCCACACCATATTGATACGAGGCACCTCACGGCTTGGGGCATGTTTGGAGAAATCACGGCGATAATCCCTGATAATCTGACGCTGAATGTTCCTTACTTCTTGCAATCCCCTATGCTCAACATGCGCAAGAACGGCAGCTGGCATTCCGCCTACATAATAATATTGGCGCAACAATCCTATCAAATCTGTTTCCAACAGGTTGATGACCGCCCAATTTCTGCTGTTCAGAACTTCCACCATCTTGCTTTGGCCCATGGCTTCCAGAAATTCCAAGAAGGTCATTGGATAAAGACGCAGTTCATCTACCTTACCTACAGGATAAGATACACCTTGATGCAATGATACGCCAAGCAGCGAACCTGCCACAATAATATGAATATCGGGAGTCTCTTCACAGAAGTACTTCAAGCTTTCAAGAGCCTTAGGACAATCTTGTATCTCGTCGAGCACAACCAAGGTATCATGGGGAGTAATGTCCACATCACTGATAGCGGACAAAGCCATCAACATGTCATTGGCATTTCCTCCCCTCTCAAACACTTCCCTTGCGTTTAGGTCACGGTCTAAGCTGAAGAATGCGAAATTATTATATTCGTTTTCTCCAAATACTCGCAAGATATATGTCTTCCCTACTTGTCTTGCACCATTGAGAATCAGTGGCTTGCGAGTTGTTTTATTTTTCCATTCAAGGAGTTGACGATATATACTTCTTTTCATAAATCACACTTTTCCTAATGAATAATCATCAAAACTTCACACTTTTTCTGACGAATAATCAGTAAAAGTACACACTTTTCCTAATGAATATCACTGCAAAGATACACTTTTCTACACATATTTGGCTAGTAACAGTGCTTTTTCCGCACCTTATTAAGCTTATTTAACCCCTATTACAGAAAAATCCCTCCAGCTTTCATCGGCTATTCAAAAGTGATATAGCACATGAATGCTGAAGGGATTTATTTTGAGAAGAGGCATTACTTGCCTACCTTTCTTTTCCGTTCTATTTATTTATCTCAATATCTTCTCTCACGTGATTGCGAATCTTGGTCAAGAAGAGTTTCATGCGATGGGCATCCTTGTGATCGATGATGTCTATCAACTCGGCAAGTTCCTCACGAATCTGCGAAACCTGTCCTGAAGTGTATGGGTTGAAGAGGATTTCCTGCAAGAGATAATCATCCTCGTTCAATACACCCTTGGCTATCTGCATGTGACGCTTGAAGGTTGTACCAGGAGCATCCTGATGCTTCATCACCGCAGCAAAGGCGAAAGTGCTCACGAATGGGATACTCAAGGAGTAAGCCACCGTTTGGTCGTGCTCATCGAAAGTGTATTCGTGCAAGCTCAAGCCAAGTTTCTGATATAAGTCCTTGAAGAATATCTTGCCCATATAGTCACCTTCCTTGATGATGACGGCATTTTCCTCTGAGAGTTGGTTGAGGTTGGCGAACGTAGGACCGAACATCGGGTGGGTGCTCACATAGCGGAAACCACTCTTCTCGTAGAACTCCTGCAAACCTGTCTTCACGGAAGCAATATCACTGATGATACAGTCCTTGGACAAGTGTGGCAACAACTCCTCGAAAGCTGGCAAGGTGTATTTCACCGTCACCGCATTGATCACCAACTCTGGACGGAACATCTCGATCTCCTCCATCTTGGTGAAACGGTAACAGTTGTAGGTGAAGCGCAGTCGCTTGGCATCCTTCTCATATACCGCCACCTCGTGGTCGAAGCTGAGCAGGTCGATGAAGAAACTTCCCATCTTACCTGCTCCCATTATCAATATTCTCATCCTACTTCTGATTCAAGATTTCCAACTGCTGACGGACACTCTCCTCATGGATGTGCTCGAATATCTGAGCTGCAAACTCTGGGCTCATACCACAGAGAGAAGCCTGAGCACCACGCTTGTCAAGAATCTCGTTGTAACGGTTGGTCTGTACGATGGTCATGTTGTGCTCCTTCTTAAAGGTGCCGATTTCACGGCACACACGCATACGCTTAGCAAGCAAATCCATCAACTGATTGTCGAGCTCATCGATCTGACCACGCAAAGAGTGCAATCCTTCTGTTGAGTAATGCTCATCACGTACTACCAAGAGGCTCAAGATATAATCCAGCACATCAGGAGTAACCTGTTGCTTGGCATCGCTCCATGCTTCGTCTGGCTGACAGTGGCTTTCTACAATCAAACCATCGAAACCTAAATCCATGGCCTGCTGGCAAAGAGGAGCTATCAAATCACGACGACCACCGATGTGGCTAGGGTCGCAGATAATAGGCAACTGTGGTATGCGGCGATGTAATTCGATAGGAATTTGCCACATAGGAAGATTGCGGTATATCTTCTTGTCGTAGCTAGAGAAACCACGATGGATGGCACCCAACTTCTTGATACCAGCCTGATTGATACGCTGGAGAGCACCTATCCAAAGCTCCAAGTCTGGATTGACTGGGTTTTTCACCAAGACAGGAACATCAACACCCTTCAAACTGTCGGCCAAAGCCTGCATTGCAAATGGATTGGCAGATGTACGAGCACCCACCCATAGAATATCGATGCCATACTTCAAGGCTAGCTCTACATGCTCAGGAGTAGCCACCTCGGTAGCCACGAGCATACCCGTCTCTTTCTTTACCTCTTGCATCCAAGGCAAAGCAGCCTCACCATTACCCTCAAAACCTCCTGGCTTAGTACGAGGTTTCCACACACCTGCACGGAACATGTGGCATCCCTTGTCTGCCAATTGCTTAGCTGTTGTCATCACCTGCTCTTCGGTTTCTGCAGAACATGGTCCTGCAATCACACAAGGGCGTTCCTGGTCACTAGGAAGATTCAATGCTTCTAATTCTAATTCCATAGTCGTATGTTTTTTAATTTCTTATATTCAAATTTATCTTTCAAAGACTTTCTTGATTCTCTCCAATGCTTCTTTCATCTTCTCGTCCTTGGCACAAAGACTGATGCGGATGTATCGCTTGCCATTGGAGCCGAAGATGAAGCCTGGAGTGATAAAGACTCTTGCCTCGTGAAGTACCTTTTCGGTCAAGTCTTCCACATCAGCATATTCCGCAGGTATCTTTCCCCACAAGAACATACCCACCTGCTCAGGATCATAAGTACATCCCAACACCTTCATAATGTCCTCGGCAATATCACGACGGCGGCGGTAATTGACGATGTTGTTCTCACGATGCCATTCATCGCTATTGGTATTATACGCCTCAGCAGCAGCCAACTGAATGCCACGGAAGGAGCCATTGTCGATATTGCTCTTCACCTTCAAAATCCAAGAGATAAAGGTCTTGTTGCTCGCAATCATGGCCACACGCCATCCAGGCATATTATGGCTCTTGCTCATAGAGTTGAACTCGATACAGCAGTCTTTTGCACCTGGCACCTGTAAGATGCTCATAGGGTTCTCGTTCAAGACAAGCGAATAAGGATTGTCGTTTACGACTACAATATTGTGTTCATTTGCAAACTTCACGAGTCGCTCGTAAGTTTCCATACGAGCATTGCCACCCGTTGGCATATTTGGATAATTGGTCCACATCAACTTCACGTGGCTCAAATCCATCTTTTCCAAAGCCTCGAAGTCTGGCTGCCAACCATTGTCTTCTCGCAAGTCATAATAGGTAATCTTGGTGCCAAGAATCTTGTTGATGGCAGTATAGGTAGGATAACCCGGATTTGGAATCAACACCTCATCACCAGGATTGCAGAATGCGAGCGTAACATGCAGGATACCTTCCTTGCTACCTATCAAAGGCTGGATTTCTGACGCCCATTCCAATTCCACTCCATACCATCTCTTATAGAATCCCGCCATGGCCTGACGCAACTCTGGTATGCCAACAGTTGGCTGATAACCATGTGCATTAGGATTTCTTGCCACCTCGCAAAGCTTGTCGATGGTTTGCTGCGATGGAGGCATATCAGGACTACCGATGGCAAGACTTATTATGTCTTTGCCCTCTGCATTCAACTTAGCAACTTCCTTCAGTTTGCGACTGAAGTAGTACTCTTGTATTTCCGTTACTCTATTAGCTGGCGTTATCATAATTCTAATGTATAATTTATAATTAACAATGTATAAATAGGCATCCGACCTTATTTATCATTTATAATTTTTCATTTGTAATTTAAATTCTATTCCTTTTCCTCATACTCGCCAAGCACCTTGATTTTCTTCACCAAAGGTGTGATGGCATCGATGCTCTGGCGGTATCGGGTAAGATTATCGAAAGTCAAATCCACATAGAAGAGATACTCCCATTCATGCCCGATGTTAGGCAACGACTGAATCTTGGTGAGATTGATGTCATAGAATGTCAATATCGTAAGAACTTTAGAAAGCGAACCCTTATCATGAGAAAGGCTGAAGACAAGACTTGCCTTATTAGCCTTTTCTATAGGGCGCAAGAGCGAAGCTTTCTGTGGATTGCACACCACGAGGAATCGGGTGTAGTTGTGTGGATTGTCGTGGATACCTTCTTCCAACACCTTCATGCCATACATCTTGGCGGCATAAGTAGAACAAATGGCAGCCCATCCCTTCACCTGATGCTTGGCGATATAAGCAGCCGATCCTGCCGTATCCTCCGCCTCAACAGCCTTAAGGTCAGGATGATTGGCTAGGAATCTACCACATTGCATCAATGCCACTGGATGGGAATGTACTTCAGAGAGTGTGCTCCAATCATCATCAGGCAAGCAGCAGATGCTGTGCTCGATATGCAGACGATGCTCTCCCACCACTGTCGTACCACTCTGACGCAAAAGCTCATAATTATGAAGCAAACTACCAGCAATGGTATTCTCTATAGCTGTGATACCTATCACCGTAGGGTCGCGCTTGATATTCTCAAACACTTCCTCGAAAGTAGCACAACAGATGAGCTCAATTTGCTCATCCTTGAAATATTGATGCGCAGTGATATCGTGGAAAGATCCTAATTCTCCTTGTATTGCTATTCTTTTCATTGCCTTATCGTATATCTTTAGAAGTCAGGATAAAGATGAGAATCTCTTTACAAAAAACGGTCCTCACTCTCTAAGAGCGGGACCGTTTCGTTAGATTTCTAAATCTTAATATCCTAAGTTGAAATTTACACGCAACTTCCCGCTCTACAATTGCTTGCAAAGTAAAAGTAAAAGCTATAAAAGTATGCGTTCAACTTCTTCATTGTCTTTTATTTTATTGTTGTTATACTATTTCGATTGCAAAAGTAGTATTTTTTTCCGATTCCACCAAACAATTTGATAGATTTTTTGCCATTTCGCTTATATTTTTCTATTTTCTCTTATTTTATGGGGCCTTTGCCTGTTGTAGGACATCCTCCCTCAGTGCCCTCCGCCTTGAATTCTCCACTCACAGCTTCTGCCTCTTGTGGATTCACTTCCAAGAACGACTGCATATCTCGTTCAGCATTCTCCTTATCGCCGATTTCCAGATAAACCGCCCCACGCTCCTTGAAAGCTACAGCTGAGAAAGGATTGGTCTCTACCACCTTATTATAATAAGAGATGGCATTTTCACGCTCTCCCTTGGCATAAGCGATGCGAGCCTTGAGCAAGAACACTTCCTCTACTGGTTGTTTGATATGCTCCAAAAGCCACTGTGCATCTTCGTCCGCACCATTTGCATCGCCCATCTTCAAGAGCGTTTCTCCACGGAGCAGGCGTGCTCTTGCCTCATCATCTGTACCTTCACCCAGCCTGATGGCTTTAGTCAACATGGCAATGCCACCTACCGGATTGCCTAGCCCAATGTTAGCTTCGGCGTAAAGATAACACAGGTGAACATCTTCTTTCTCTACCCCCAAGCCTTTCTGACAAACCTCATGCATCTTCTCATAATCCTCCATCATATAAGCCACTTCTGCCATACGTGTCCATATCATCTTGTTGGCAGGCTCAGCCTCTGCCAATTTTTCTAGTTGCTCATAAGCAGGCAACAGCTCACCATTGTGGATAAGAGCTTGCGAAAGATAATCTCTCACCTCCAAGTCTTCCTTGCGATCCAAAGCAGACTGAAGACACTGAATGGCATAAGCCAATTGCCCCATTTTAAGTGCTCTGATGCCATCGTATTTCAATGCCAAGAAATCTTTCTCGTTTTTCTCTATTTCTTTGTCTTGCTCTGACTCTGTGCCAGAACCATCAAATAGTTTCTTAAAAAATCCCATACTATGCTTATTATTAAAGTTATTTCTTTCCTACTAGCTTCTTATTCACCTTAAAGCGGTCGAAGCCCAATCCATACACACCGATTACCGCACTCTGACTCACGAAAGCACTAGGATCTATCTCGTCTATCAAGCGGAATATCTTCTGAGATTCTCGCTGACGAGCCAATACAAATAGCATGTGTACATCCTTTCCACTATAACATCCATGACCATCCATCACCGTACATCCACGATCGGCAGTGGTGTTGATGGCCGCACTCAGCTCCAGGTATTTATCCGAAATGATGAAGAACTGCACCGAACGACGCAATGTATTGACCACATGATCGACACACAACGACTGAATGAAGAGAAAGACATAACCAAAAATCACAATCTCCCAGTCCTTCAACACCAAGTAGGAACTCGTGATGATACACAAATCGCATATCAAGATGGCATGTCCCAAAGAGATGTTATAATATTTATTGACCATGGCAGCCACGGTGTCTGACCCTCCAGTCGAACCATTGCAAGAAAGTCCCAATCCTGCACTTCCACCCATAAAGAAGGCACCTAGCACGGTGGCCATGAATGGCTGATCTTGCAGCAACGTGATGTTACCCCCACTCCAACTTTCTATGATGCGAGAGTAAGTAGAGAACAATGCCACGGCATAAATCGTCTTAGCACAGAATCGCCATCCCAAAATGCGATAGGCAAACAGCAACAGAAATACATTGATGCCTAGATAAGATACTGATACCGGGATGCCAAAGCCCCAATAAAAGATAGAAGCGATACCGCCAACGCCACCCATCGTGATATGATTTGGCAGCAAAAACACATTCAAACCCACGCTTCCGATAAGCATCGCAAACGCAATAATGACATAATCACGAATCTCGTGAAGCTTACTCTTTCTCGTCATAATTGTTATTATTTCTCTGATTATGCTGCAAAGTTACACTAAAAAGAAGAAAGCACAAAGCAAAAAGAACAAAAAAATAGAAAAAATGCACTGTTTTCAAAAAAATATTCCTACTTTTGCATCCATAATAACTAGCAAACTAATTTCAGTGACTATGGCAGAATATACTAAGAAAATCGAAGAATGGCATCAGTTGGACGGTAATCTACACTATACATGGCTCGTAGATTACGCAGCATTCAGTGCTTTCGGCACTTTCGAGCTGTCGAGCGAAGACTGGGAAAAGCGAGACTTCATTGTCAATTTCAAAGGCAACTCTGAGCTTACCACAGAGATGGATCACCAACAGGCTGTGGAAAAAGCCATCCTAGACGTTACCCAACTCATCCAGGATACATTTGGTGAAGAAACACAAACACTCACACTTGTTTGTGTACCAGCCTCTACCGAAGCCAATACCCAACGACGTTTTGCACGCTTTAGTCAGGAAGTTTGCAAGAATACGGGGATGACAAACGCTTATGGTCATCTAGAAGAAGATTACCTAAAGGACAAGGATGTCATTATCTTTGACGATATCATCGCTTCCGGTGGCTCTATCTGCCGTTTTGCTGATAAGTTAAAAGCTATGGGTGTTCACATTGTCTGCGCCATAGCCCTCGGAAAGAAGATTTCCGATGGCTACGACCAAGAGCATCAAGAGCATTAAGAGTATTTTTTAATTTTATCCTAAAGCACCTTGCCCAAGAATTCTTGCAGACGAGGTGATTTAGGATGTTCAAACACCTGTTCAGGAGTGCCATCCTCTGTGATGACACCATCGCTGAAGAAAAGCACTCTGTTTGCCACTTCTTTGGCAAATGCCATCTCATGCGTTACAACCAGCATCGTCATACCGCCTGCCGCAACATCTTTCATCAGTGCCAACACTTCGCCCACCATCTCTGGGTCTAATGCAGAGGTTGGCTCATCAAATAGCATCACTTCAGGATTCATTGCCAAAGCGCGTGCAATAGCCACACGCTGCTTTTGACCTCCCGACAAACAGTCTGGATAATCATCAGCCTTATCGCTCAATCCTATTCTCGCCAAGAGTTCGTCAGCCTTATCGGAGGCCTCTTGTCGAGTCATCTTCCCCAACTCCACAGGTGCCAACATGATATTCTTGCGAATCGTCATATTGGGAAAAAGATTAAACTGCTGAAACACCATTCCTATGCGTTGGCGCATCTCATTAACATCAATGCCATGAGAGGTAATGTCAATATTATCCACCAAGATATGCCCTTCCGTGGGCTGCTCCAAGAGATTGATAGAACGCAAGAATGTAGATTTTCCACATCCTGAAGGGCCGATGATAGCTATCACCTCACCCTTGTTGACATTCATGGAGATGCCCTTCAACACCTCCTGGTCGCCAAAAGCCTTGCGCAAATTTTCTATCTTGATGATTGTATCTTTCCTTTCCATTTTTCAATCTGCTTCTTGAAATTAATTTTAGCGTTCACCCTTACGCATTCGTTTCTCTAAATGGCGCACACCATTGTATAGCCCCATCACGATAACCAAATAGATACATGCCACAATGCCCAATGGCAACATAGCCTCGTAGGTGATGCTGCGAATGATATCAGAGCCCTTGGTGAGATCCACCAATCCGATATAGCCGCTGATAGAGGTCTCCTTGAGCAATGTAATAAGCTCATTGCCCATGGCTGGCAGCACATTCTTAAAAGCCTGTGGCAGAATGATGAGGCGCATCGTCGTGGCATAGGAAAGTCCCAAGCTACGACCAGCTTCCATCTGTCCTCTATCTACCGACATAATACCTGAGCGAATAACCTCGGCTATATAAGCGGCACTATTCATGCCAAAGGCTATGATGGCCACCACAAGCTTGTTGACATCAGCAGAAGCAAATACCACATAATAGATGATAAGCAACTGCACCATCGTAGGTGTGCCTCGAATAATCGTGAGATATACCTGGCAGAGCGCATCGAGCACACGATGGGTGCCCTGGCGATCATGAGTGGCACGGATGATGGCAATGAAAGTACCTAATATCACAGAAAGGATAATGGCAAAGAGGGTGATGATCAGTGTATTGGAAAGTCCTTCCAATAGATATAGGTAGCGACCATCGGTGATGAAGCAAGACTTAAACTTATCTATAAATCCCACTTGCTCCACTCCTGCTGCCTCTCCCTTATCTACCACAACCACTTGCTTTACATGGGTATAGGTGTCTGTAAAGCTGATGTTTTTCTTTCGCTCTGGTGTCACAGTGATGCCGGCAATACCAGCGTCAGCCTTACCCGTCTGCACCGATGTGATGATGGCATCAAACTCCATATCCACAATCTCAACGTCAGCACCTATCTGGTCGCCTATGGCGTGAGCCACATCCACGTCTATGCCCACAATCTTGCCCGCATCATAATATTCGAAAGGCTCAAAAGTGGCATTCGTGGCAAATCTTATCTTCTTGTCAGGGATGGGTTTCCAATCGCTGCCATGCCACTTATAAGCCACAGCTTGATGCTGCACCATGTGTCGATTTACGATGGAATCAATAACCCCACTTTCACGAAGCACCTGAATGGCTCGATTCATCTCATAGAGCAACTTATCGTTGCCTTTCGCCACACAGATGGCCATGCCCGACTCATCGAAAGCCTGAGGCAGAATATAGAGTGATGGATTTACTCGCTGAAAAGCCTTAGCTGGTGCCTCGTCGGTCATCATACAATCAATCTTGCCTTGGCGCAATGCCTGAATGGCATCGGCCCCCTTGGTGTATCGCTCGACATGAGTACCGTCACCCTTCTTTTCCAAGTCGGATGCCAATACATCACTCGTAGTGCCCAGCTGTACGCCAATCACCGCTCCTTGCAAGTCTTTTAAGTCCTTGACGACCTTGCCCGCACTTCCCTTATGGCATGCCGCCAACAATAGGCAACAGAGGCATAAGAGAAGCCATTTGAGTTGTTTCTTTATCATTACCTTACTTTTATCAACTGTAGGCTTGATACTTTATTTTTACTCAACCGTATGTTTGAAGCCCTTTGCCAATCCGCCCTCGCTCGTCTCCTTGTAGAGAGAAGGCAAATCATGGCCAGTCTGGCGCATCACCTCTACCACACGATCGAATGACACACTGTGATGTCCATCTGAGAAAGAAGCATAAAGGTCAGCATCCAGCGCACGAGCTGCAGCAAAGGCATTTCGCTCGATACAAGGAATCTGAACCAAGCCACATACAGGGTCGCATGTCATGCCAAGGTGATGCTCCAAGCCCATCTCTGCAGCATATTCCACCTGTGCAGGACTACCGCCAAACAACTGGCATGCTGCAGCCGAAGCCATGGCACATGCCACACCAACCTCGCCCTGACAACCTACATCCGCACCACTAATCGAAGCATTCTTCTTCACCACATTGCCCACAAGACCTGCAGTGGCTAATGCTCGGAGGATACGCTGTTCGCTCATGTCGTGAGCCGTATGCATGTGATAGAGCACAGCAGGAAGCACTCCACAAGCTCCACATGTAGGAGCGGTAACGATGATGCCACCCGAAGCATTCTCCTCGCTCACAGCCAAGGCATAGGCATACACCAATCCACGGCTCTGCAAAGAAGCACGATAGCCCTTTGCCTTGATATAATAAGTGGCAGCCTTGCGCGAAAGACGAAGCGGACCAGGCAATACACCCTCATGATCCAATCCATTCAGCACGGCTTGCTTCATCGTCAGCCAGATGGTTCGGAGGAAATCCCAGATTTCAGGCCCCTCGCATTTCTCTACATATTCCCAGAAAGAGCGACCATTGTCATAGCACCATTTCTGAATCTCGCCCAATGTATTGAGGTCGTACACCTCTTGTGCTCCGAGCTCGCCATCCGTATTTGTGCCATCCGACAAAGCTCCTCCACCAACACTATACACCGTCCATGAGTCGATGACATCTCCATTGAGGTCCTTGCCCACAAATTTCATTCCGTTAGGATGGAAAGGCAAGAACACCTGAGGCTCCCAGATAATCTTTACCGAATGATGAGGTTGCAGCACCTCCTCGATAGCCACATCCGTCATGTGACCCTTGCCGGTGGCTGCCAAACTTCCGTAAAGCGTCACCTCATAAGTCGATGCATTGCTGCAACGCTCCAAGAAGATTTTGGCTGCACGCTGTGGTCCCATCGTATGGCTGCTCGATGGTCCTTTTCCTATTCTATATAATTCTCTCAATGATTTCATGATTCTACCAAGTTTACGTTATTAGAATTGTTTTTTTCTCGTTATTACGTGCAAAGTTACTATTTTTGGCAGAGAAATCAGAATTTTCCATCAACTAATTTACAGATTTAACATCCTTTTCGCCCTTTCCCCTCTCTTTAGGAGTTTTTGCGATAGCTATACACTGCCCAAGCATTCATCAATGTAGCAATGATGCCCAAAGCCAACACTTGATGGGCTATGCTAGCAAAGTCTCCCCCACGAACGAAGACCGTGCGAATGCCATCGATGAAATAGTGCATCGGATTGACATAGGTGGTGAGATACGCCCAATGAGGCATCGAACGAACGGGGGTGAACAACCCACTGAGCAACATCAGGCAAACCACGATGAACCACATCACAAACACAGCTTGTTGCATCGTCTCATTATAATTGGATATTACCAAACCCAGTCCACTGAAGACAAACGCCAAGAGCATAGCCAGGAGATACACCAAGCCCAAACTTCCTGCCGAAGTAAGACCATACACCACCCAAGCCAAGACAAAGCACACCGTCATGACCACCAGTGCAATCAACCAATAAGGTATCAGCTTGGCGAGTATGAAGCTCGTCTTGCTCACAGGGGTCACATTGATGGCTTCGATGGTGCCACTCTCCTTCTCGCCCACTATGTTCAAGGCTGGCAGGAATCCACACATCAACATAATCAAGATGGCTATCAGGGAAGGTATCATGAAGAGCTTGTAGTTCAGATGCTTGTTGTAGAGATAGAGAACGGAGACCAAGGATTCTGCTGATGCCACAGATTTAGCACCAACTGAACCTGTAGAGCTCCAAGAGGCAAGCTGCTGCGAGATGATGCTGTTCATGTATTGGCTACCCATACTTCCCTTGGTGCCATTCACAGCATTGGCAGCCACCAAGATTTGTGGATGTTCGCCTCGCTGCCTATCTCGCTCAAAATGTTGTGGAATCTCAACGATGACATCCGCAGCCGAACGCTCCACATCCTCCAGGGCATCTCCATACCCATTCTTCTGACCATGGAAGATGAAGTAATGGCTTGCCTCGATGCGATGCACCAATTGGGCGGAAAGCGTAGAATGATCATGATCGACCACATCCACCACGATGTTCTTTATCTCCATGTTCATCACCCAAGGCATCACACACATGATGATGACAGGAAAGATGAAGATGAGGCGCGGAAGAAAGGGATTACGGCGAATCTGGAGAACCTCCTTCTGTATCAAATATTTTAGTGTCATATTATACAAATGAGAAATTATAAATGAGAAATTGCAAGTGAGGAATGCCGAGATTACTCCAGTCGTTTCTTAAACTTCAAGAGTGCTGCGGTGAGCAATACGAATGCCATGATGCACAACACCATCACTTCATGCCCCACCTTGTCGATGCCCACACCCATAATCATAAGCTTGCGCATGGCTGCGATGTAATACCTCGGAGGCAAAATGGCTGCCACCCACTGCAAGGGATCTGGCATACTCTCCACAGGAAACATCATGCCACTCAACAAAACGCAAGGCATGATAAGCATCATCGCCGAAGCCAGCAATGCCACCAACTGCGTCTTTGCCACTGTGCTGATAAGCAATCCGAGCGATAGAGCCACCATGATGTAGATGCCCGACACTACCACTATCCAAAACAAGCTGCCTGCCAATGGCACCAAGAGAATATACTTGGATATCAAGAGAATGCTTGCCAGGATGACAAAGGCGAGCAAGAGATAAGGCACTGCCTTGGCGACAATTATCATCAACGGACGCACTGGGCTCACCAAAAGCACCTCCATCGTGCCTCGCTCTTTCTCCCTGACGATGCTGATGCTCGTCATCATCGCACAAATCAGCATCAAGAGCATGCCCATGATACCTGGCACAAAATTATAACAGCTGCGCATCTGAGGATTGTAGAGGAGCTTGTTGCTTATCGGTGCTCTTGCTCGCTCACTCGACAATATCTGTGTGGCATAATTGGCGTACATTTGCGCCATATTTGGGTCGGCACCATCGGTGATAATTTGAACACCCACATGCTTGGATGCAAAATCTTGCCCAAAGACCACAGCCATGTCAGCTTTCTGATGGCGAATGATTTGCTCTGCCTCGGCTGGCGTGTTCACCTTGTGGGTTATGGTGAAATATTCACTGGCTCCCAATGCTTCCACCATCTGCTGCGTCTGATGGTCTATCGAAGAAAGAACCACCACTGTACGCACATTTTTCACATCGGTGGAAATGGCGAAGCCGAAGAGCAGCATCATCACCACAGGCATACCGAAGAGGATAAGCATCGTACGCTTGTCTCGCAAAATATGCCGTGTCTCTTTGATGACGAAAGATATAAATTGTCTCATTGTCTTGTCGATTGTCTTGCTAAATAGGTAAACACATGGTCCATATCGGGCTGATTCAAGTCTCGCTTTAGTTCGTCGGGAGTCCCCATCGCCTTGATTTTGCCATCCACCATGATCGAGATGCGGTCGCAATACTCTGCCTCGTCCATATAATGAGTGGTCACAAAGACGGTGATGCCACGGCTGGCTGCCTCATAGATCAACTCCCAGAACTGACGGCGAGTGGCAGGATCCACACCACCCGTAGGCTCATCCAAAAAGACAATCTCTGGGTCATGGAAGATGCTGACCGAGAAAGCCAACTTCTGTTTCCATCCCAGCGGAAGACTCTTCACGATGTCATTGCCATGCTCTGCGAAATGAAGCTTCTCCAACAGCGCTGTCGTTTTGCGTCGGATGTCCTTGTCGCTCATGCCATAGATGCCCGCAAAGAGGCGGATATTCTCTCTCACCGTCAGGTCTTCATAGAGGGCGAACTTTTGGCTCATATAACCGATGTACTTCTTGATTTGCTCATATTCGGTGATGATGTCGCAGCCAGCCACTCGCCCATGTCCGCCAGTAGGTTGGCTCAACCCTGTGAGAATGCGCATGGCAGTAGTTTTGCCAGCTCCATTCGCCCCTAGGAATCCGAAGATTTCACCCTTCTTCACCGCAAAGGAAATGTCATCCACGGCATGGAAAGAGCCAAAGGCTTTCACCAAGTGCTCCACCTCTATGGAATAAAGTGAAGAATCTTCGGAAAGAGAAGCTATCGAATTCTTCCCTCTCTTTATTCCTGGAGGATTGAACACATCCTTGAACCTATCCAAGATAACTTCTGGCTCACCGATGCCCTTCACCTCGCCTTCCTGCATGAAAGCTATGCGATTGCAACGGCGCACCTCATCGAGATAAGGAGTAGCCACGACGATGGTCATGCCTCGCTCACGAAGTGTGGCAAGCATATCCCAAAACTCCTTGCGGCTCACAGGGTCAACACCCGTAGTAGGCTCATCGAGCAGGAGGACGCTTGGCTTGTGGACTAGCGCACAAGAGAGCGCCAACTTCTGCTTCATTCCGCCCGACAAAGCCCCTGCCTTGCGCTTTCTGAAAGGCTCTATCTGCGAATAAATAGCCTTGATATGGTCGTATTCAGCCTCTACGGTTGTGCCAAAGAGCGTGGCAAAGAACTCTAGGTTTTCCTCCACCGAGAGGTCTTGATAGAGGGAGAACTTGCCTGGCATATAGCCCACTCGCTTCCTAATCTCCCCCATCTGGCTTACGACGTCGAATCCTTCCACCTTTGCCACACCAGTTTCTGCCAATATCAGAGTGGCGAGGATGCGAAAGAGCGAGGTCTTGCCAGCGCCATCCGGACCTATCAGCCCGAATATCTCGCCTTTGTCCACCGAGAAGCTGACATGCCGCAGTGCCTCCACCTTGCCATAACGCTTGGAAATATCGTTTACCTCGATCATAACTTCACCTCTCCATACATACCAATCTTTATATAGCCGTCATTCTTCACAGCTATCTTCACCGCATACACCAAGTCGGCGCGCTCGTCGTCGGTGAGGATGGTCTTCGGAGTGAACTCCGACTTGGCTGAAATCCAAGTCACTGTGCCCTGATACTCCTTCTTCTCGCCCTTGCCATAATCGGCAAACACCTTCACCTGCTGACCGATCTTCACCTGCTGCAGCTGAGCCGAAGTGATGTAAGCACGGAGATACATTCGTTCGATGTCTGCCACCTTGAAGAGCGGTTTGCCCACGGCCGCAAATTCTCCCTTTTCTACATATTTCTCAAGCACTGTGCCCGAAATAGGCGAAAGGACATGGCATTTGCGCAATTGGTCAGCCACCTGAAGCTTTTGCACATCAGCCGTGCCCATCTGGGCATTCAGGCTATTGGTGGAAGTGCCGAGTGATGACACCTGCGCCTCCAACTGACGCTCCAACACCTGCACCTGACTGCGTGCATCATCCATCGTCTTGCGATTGACAGCACCCTCCTTCACCAGTCCTGCGAAGCGGTCGTACTCCTCACGAGCCTTTGCCAACTGCTGTCGGGTGGCAGCCACCTGCTTGCCCATGTCAGGGCGCTGAGAGGCATACACCATCTTCGTGGCTCCTATCTGTCGAGCCTTCAAATAGAGTTGCACAGTGTCTATCAAGCCCACCTGACTCCCTTCGGAAATGTGATCGCCCTCATTGATGTCGAAGCTCAAGAGAGCACCATTCTGCTCAGCCGAAACGGTCACCTCGGTTGCCTCGAAAGTGCCCGTGGCATCATATTCTTTTTCCTCACTGCCGCATGAAGTCAAGCCCAAGGCTGCAACGAGCGTCAAACTCAAAAATATATTCTGTCTCATCATCTTTTTACCTTTAATCATTGTTGATATTCTTTAGTTTATAGATTTCCTGCAAAAGCTGAATCTCGTGCATCACCTTCTGCGCCCTAGCCAGGTTGACGGCATTGATGTCTCTCACCAGCTCGTTGACGCTCTCCGTACCTAGCTGCACCTTTCTGTCGCTCTTGCTTCGGATGCTCTCACGCAGACGGACGATTTCCTCATCCTGCGCCAACTGTTTGCGAAATGAGGCGATGGCGCCATTCTCCTGCTCATTCTGCAAGCGATTGTTGAAGAGGAAGACCTCTCGCTGAGAGTCGTTCATCTGTCGCTGCAAATCGAGCTTCTTGATGTCGTTCTTGCGAGTGTAGAGCGCCCCGATATTCCAAGAGAGCGAGATGCCTCCTGCCAGGATGCCATTGTTCATCATGTCCGACACCTTGCTGTGCAACATCCCCAAGCCGAAAAGCGAGACCGTAGGGCGCAGACGAGTATCTAACTGCTTGCGCTGGGCATCGAGCAAGAGATTCTGCGAGGCGTAATACTGGAGCTCTGGGCGATTCTCGCACACTACTGAGTCTCCCGCAGATTCCGCAGATTTACGCAAATTTAGAACAGGCTTTTCGAGCTCTTCCGATTCCTGCAAGTCCTTTCCGATAAATACGCCCAGCATCTTGAGATAAGCCTGTCTAGACGCTATGAAGGCATCTTTCTGTTGTTGCAGTTTCAAGCCTTCCACGAGGATGGCGTCGAGGTCGCTTTGGTTGGCGATTCCTCCTTTCATCATACTTCGGATGCTCTTCTCGCTCGTCGATAAGTCCTTCTGATGGAGTTCGTTTTGTGCGATTTGCTCATCCAGCAACAGAATGCCGAAATAGATTTGCTGCACTCGCTCGTTGATGCCATACATCGACACATGGAGCTGATGTTTCTGCACCTCGCTTTGAGCCGAAGCCACCTCTTTCTGAGCCGCTATCTGCCCACCGTCGTACACGTTCTGGCGCACCATCACCGCAGCATTCGCCATATAATTCTTCATGTCCACCCCCATGCGCTCCATCTGCTCATTGCCCTTGATGATGTCGGTGAAGGCATAGGCTCCTGCCGAGGCGCTCACCTGTGGCAACCATCCCTTGGCAGCATTGTCCAGGGTGAAGTCGCGGGTCTGCTCTATCAGTTGATATTGCTTGATGGCAGGATAGTTGTCGTGCGCCATCTGCAAGCATTCCTTCAGGGTGATGGCTTGGGCAGAAAGAGAAGCCGAGAGAGCCATCGCCAGTAATAGTCGTTTGTTCATTGTCTTGACATTGTTTTGATTTCCGGATGCAAAGGTAAGGGGAAAAATCCAAAGCATCGTTATCCTTAGGAATAAAGAAATGTTCTTTTTGTTCGAATTCTTACAAAAAGGAGCAAGATTTCAAGATTTATCATTATCTTTGCATCCGAAATCATACAAAAAGAACATTAGAAAGTACAAATATGAAACAGCCCCAACGACTCACATTGCAGAGCATGTATTCCAAGCTCATCTCCTCCGACATGCAACCCGACAAGTATTACTTCAAGGATGGGTTTGCCATCGTCATTGACATCAATCGCTTCCTCAAGCCATTCATCACCCCGACAGGAAGTCCCTATCTCTTGGAAGACTACCGCATGGGCATCGTGAAGCGTGGCTACATGCACGGCATCCTCAATCTGCAGGAATACAAGATAGAGGCTGGCTCGCTCATCTTCATCACCCCAGGCACCATCGTCGAGCCAATCGACATGAGCGACGACTTCCAGATAATGGGCATCGGAATACCTGCGGACATGTTTCATGTGGCCCACAACGGACAGTTGCCCGACCTCTTCAATGGTCAGCTGAAGCACGGCATCCAAAAGGTGGATGAGAATGCCGTACAACTGCTCAGCCACATGTTTGTCATGCTGTGGGAGATTGCCACCACACAAGAATCCCAGCAAGTGCTCCATCACATGCTCTGCACCATCACCTCTTATTACAACACGCTCTTCAGCAGCCCTCAAAACGCTACTTCGGCCCATCGCTCCGCCCACGACATCTTCGACCGTTTCATTCATCTCGTCAATAATCATTGCCGAGAACAGCGGCAGCTTGCTTTCTACGCCGAGAAAATCTGCATCACCGAGCGCTATCTAGGCACCGTAATTCGTCAAACCAGTGGCATCACGGCGAAAGAATGGATAGACAAGGCTGTGATTGCCTCTGCCAAGGTGATGCTGCGCCATGGCAATCTCCCCATTGCTGAAATCGCAGAGCGCCTCCACTTCCCCAACCCTAGCTTCTTCTGCAAGTACTTCAAGCGACTGGAGGGTTGTACACCGCAGGAATATCGCCTAGGAGGAAAGAGCTAGAATCGTCTTTCCGTAATAAAGTTCATTAAATCTGTAATTCATCCCAAGCATCTCTCAAAGATTCTTCGTAATTTTGCAGCCGTTAAAAAAGGCGGCTATCGCCATATTATTAAATTTAAGAACAAAAGAACTGAAATGAAATTTATGTGGATGATGATATTTTTGGTCTTGCCGATTATCGGCCTGACCTATGCACTTTGGCACATCTGGCAAGTATTGCCTTTCGCCAACACTGTACGCTGGACTCTCGTAGGCATCAGCATTGCCCTGTTTTTCTCCATGTTCCTGGGATTCTCGGGAGCGATAGAGAAGATGCCCCTCAATGTGGCTACCGTCGCCTATGAGATAGGAAATTCTATGATATTCATCTTGCTCTATCTCGTGATGATTTTCCTTGTGCTCGACCTCGCTCGCCTTGCTCACCTCATCCCGAAAGCGTGGCTCTTCCACAATGCCTACACCTCGCTGGGCATACTGGCGGTGATGCTCCTCATCTTCGGCTATGGCAACTGGCATTACTACGACAAGCAGCGAGTG
>CAVKNU010000027.1:0-3060 GCA_963657465.1 Lachnospiraceae bacterium | reverse complement strand
TCATCCTCATCGGTGGCGACATCATCGACATCAGCGTTCGCCCTCTCCTGGAGGAGCACGTGGCTGAGGAATTCCGTCGTCTCCAGGCTCCTGTCTATGCCTGTCTGGGCAACCACGAGTACTACAGCGGCAAGCCTCTCGCCCAGCAATTCTATCAAGAGGCTGGCATTCATTTGCTGCGCGACAGCGTGGCGAAAGTGGGCAACATCGCCATCATCGGCCGTGATGACCGCACCAACCTGTGTCGCCTTCCACTGCGAGAGATTATCGCCAAAGCCAAGCAGCAAGGAAGCCTCCACGCATCCGACGACCATTCTACGAAAGAGGCATCCGCAGCCCACTCTACGAAGGAGTTTACCATCCTCCTCGACCATCAGCCTTACCACCTGGAGGAAGCGGAGCAGTGTGGCATCGACTTTCAGTTTAGCGGGCACACCCATCATGGGCAAGTATGGCCAGCCTCATGGGTCACTGAGGCGCTCTACGAGGATGCTTTCGGCCCCCTGCAGAAGGGCGGCACCCAGTATTACGTCAGTTCGGGAATGGGCATTTGGGGCGGCAAGTTCCGCATCGGCACCCGTTCGGAGTATGTGGTGCTCCAGATTTCTCGTGCATTCTAGATAACTGCTGCAAAGATACAACTTTTTTCGCTAACCTCCAAATAAAATGGGCATCGAGAGGCTGTATTGTCCGAATAAATTATTTAAGTCGTTGATTCTTAATGAAATAGAGCCTACCTTCGTACGCACGAAAGAAGTCTATTTTTTGCGCGCGGAGGGGCGAGTATCTATTTCTCTGTCTGATGCATCTACGCTTTCCATCTCATAGGAACAAATACGTTATGTGTGGCATTTACCCTACGTTTACCCATAAAATCCTTCCACCTGTACGGTTGAAAATCCTTGGAAACGTTACAGTGTGACAGTTTGTGACAGTTTCAGATAGTCTTATGCCAAACTGCGAAAACTGTTAAAAAAAGTTATACTAATTATATTTATATATATATATAAATATAATTAGTATAAAATCTCTATTCGACATTCATCGTACGAACAACCCCTCGAAAACTGTCACAAACTGTAACAACTGTAACGCTCTATACCATTTTCGACAGTTTCCGACAGCTTATTCTATCACACCGATAATCTCATGCACCGATGTGCAACCATGGCTGTCAAGCCAGTCGTTGATGCCATCCTTCACCTTCTTGGTGATGGCAGGGTCCACGAAATTGGCAGTTCCAATCTCGATGGCTGTCGCACCACACATCAAGAACTCAATGGCATCCTTGGCACAAGAAATGCCACCCAATCCCACTACAGGAATCTTTACAGCATGAGCCACGTCGTACACCATGCGCAAAGCCACTGGCTTGACACAAGGACCGCTCAATCCACCCGTGCGGATGCTGAGCAATGGCTGGCGCTTCTCAATATCCACCGCCATGCCCATGAGCGTATTGATGAGCGACACGGAGTCGGCTCCCTCAGCCTCCACGGCACGAGCGATGTCGGCAATGCTGGTCACATTAGGCGACAGCTTCACGATGAGCGTCTTGTGATACACCTGACGCACGGCTCTCACCACGCTGGCAGCTCCCTCACAGGTCACTCCGAAGGCCATACCGCCATCTTTCACGTTAGGACAAGAGATGTTGAGCTCGATGGCTGGGATGCGCTCCAACTCGTTGATGCGAGCAGCACACTCGGCATAGTTCTCTGGCGAATGCCCCGACACGTTGACGATCATGTTGGTGTCGATGTCCTTGATGGTAGGATAGATGTGATTGCAGAAGTAGTCCACACCCTTGTTCTGAAGTCCCACGCAGTTGAGCATGCCCTGTGGCGTCTCTGCCATGCGAGGATAGTCATTGCCCTCGCGAGGCTCCAGCGTAGTACCCTTCACGATGATGCCTCCCAACTCCTCCAAAGGCAGAAAGTCGGCAAACTCCACTCCATAGCCAAAGGTGCCGGATGCAGTCATCACTGGGTTCTTCAATTTCAGATTATGTATATTTACATTTAATGATGCCATAACTCTTGTTTTTACTTACAAAAATATTTACATTTAAGACAACTACCAGAGGAGCTTTTTCACGTTGAAGACAGGTCCATCCTTGCATACGCACAGGTTGCCCTGGGTGGTCTTCTCCACGCAGCAGAGACAAGCCCCCACACCGCACGCCATCTTGTTTTCGAGCGAAACCTCGCACTCCACGCAAGCCTTGTGCGCATAGCGAGCCACGTTCACCATCATCGGCTTAGGACCGCAAGTGGATATCATGTCGAAGCGCTCACGCTGCAAGATGGAGTGATTGGTAACGAAGCCCTTCTCGCCTGCGCTACCGTCCTCGGTGGTGATGCACACCCTGCCAACCTTGGCAAACTCATCGAGCTCCAGCAAGTCTTTCTCCGTGCGGGCTCCCAAGAGGAAGACGGGTTCTGCCCCGAAGTCTTTTATCTGTTTTCCAAAATAGAGCAGCGGTGCCACTCCCACACCTCCACCTACAAGGAGAAATTTCTGCCCTGGAGCCGTAGGCATCGTGAAGCCATTGCCCAGAGGAAGCACGCAGTTGAGCGTGTCGCCAGACTGAAGCTTGGCGAGCTGGCGAGTGCCGTCGCCGATAGCAGCCACGAGGAGCCAAAGTTCATTACGGTCACGATTCACAAAATTGATGGAGATAGGGCGACGAAGCATCGTGGTAGGCGAATGATCTACCCTCACTTCCACAAACTGCCCTGGCAGGATTTCAGGAAGCGGATCCTTGTCGGTAAGCTTGATCAAGACATGCTTATCGCTCAAGGCTTCTACCGAAACCACTTGGAGGTCTAAAATATATTTTTTCATTACTACGATTTAGATTGTTTCTTGTTCGCAATGTCTTGGCTTCGCCCAACGAAAAGTTTTCCGCTATTGCAAAGCCCGTAGTAGGATGGACTCATGGCGAGCCGTACAGAATCTTCTCCCATCTGTATGCCGTGCATTGAATTTTCCCCTACTAGTATGCAAATTTAGATAAAATTTTCGAATTATAAGCCAGTAGAATAAAAAACTTGAATG